>JAWWQA010000268.1:0-7674 GCA_033854695.1 Rubrobacteraceae bacterium | reverse complement strand
TCCAGGACGGCCTTCGGATAGCCTGGCCGGTACCTGACGTAGTCGTCTACCCTGCTCGAGAAACGTTGTGTAGGGTCCGTCACGGGAGCTAAATCACCAAACCTCTCTCAAGTTCAGCACGAATCCGGGGAGGACGGGGTCGCCGGAGACCGTTTCTGGAGCATCCTGTTCCCGGACCGGGCGTTGAGGACGATATACATAGACTCGCTTCTGTTCCGGGTCTATAAGCCATCCCAACCGGGCCCCGTTGTCCATATACTCTTTCATCTTGTCCTGCACGATGCTTAGCCTGTCGCTCGACGGGCGCAGTTCCATCACGAAATCCGGGCACAAGGGGAGAAACCTCCTGCGCTGCTCGGTCGTCAAGGTTTCCAGGCGAGAACGCCGGACCCAGGAGGAGTCGGGGGAGCGCACCGCGCCGTTGGGCAGGACGAAACCGCCCGAGGAATCGAAAGCGGCTCCGGTGCCGTCGCGCTTGGCCCAGATCCATAGCTGCGCCGTGATCCCAGCGTTTACATTACTGCTCTCTCCTCCGGCGGGCGGCATGACTACAAGCTCCCCCTCCGCGGTGAGTTCGAGGTGCAGGTCGTGGTTAAGGCTGGAGAGTTCCAGGAACTGATCTTGGGTCAGCTCCAAAACCGGTCGCAGGCGCAGAACGAGTGGCGGATACCCGGGATCGGTTGGGGTGTCTTTGCTATGGGTTGCGGGTTCCATGACCTCTCTCCGTTATTCGACAGCCCTCATGATACTTTAACCTGATGTGTGAGCTTTGGGAGAGGCAGCCGGTGAAGAACGCGTTGAGAACTCCGCTCCTGTATCTTTTCGTGGCCGTTGCTTCGAAATCTGCACTCCTGGACTTGTAGCAAATCGTGCGCCAGGATTGTGCGCTGCGTTATCTATAATATGCGGGATGAAAGTCAAGCCGGCAGGAGGTCCCATGAACTTCGAACTCAGCAAGGAGCAGCAGGAGATCAAAGAGCGAGCGGCGGAGTTCGCCGACCGGGAGATAGCTCCTTATGCAGCAGAGTGGGACCGGGAGGCGTGGTATCCGGCGAAGGTTTTCGAGAAGCTGGCCGAGGCCGGGTTCATGGGGCTGTGCGTGCCGGAGGAGTACGGTGGAGGCGGAACGGATTTCCTATCTTACGTGTTGCTGATCGAAGAGATCAGCCGGGCTGATGGTGGTGCGGGGGTGACCCTCGCGGTGCACACCAGCGCGGGGACGCTGCCTATCTTGATCTACGGAAACGAGGAGCAGAAGGCACGGTGGGTGCCGGACCTGGCGCAGGGACAGAAGATCGGGTGCTTCGCCCTCACCGAGCCTACGACCGGCTCCGACACTGCAGCCATAGAGGCACGGGCCGGGTGCGTGGATGGCGGCTACCGGCTCTCGGGACACAAGCAGTGGGTCACCAACGGCCGGGCCGCGGGCACGATGGTCGTCTTCGCCCGGGCGCCGGAGGGCGTCACGGCGTTCGTCTTGGGGATGGACGAAGAAGGGATCTCCTTTGGCAAGCACGCCGAGAAGATGGGCGTTCTCTCGGCCACGACGGATGACGTGCTCCTGGATGATGTTTTCGTGCCCACGGAGGACCGGCTTGGCGAGGAGGGCAAGGGGCTGCAGGTAGCTCTGGGGACGCTTGACGGAGGCCGGATCGGGATAGCCGCCCAGGCCCTGGGCATCGCCGAAGCTGCCTTCCGGTACGCGACGCGCTACGCTGCCGAACGGACCACTTTTGGAAAGCCCTTAGCCGAGCACCAGGCGATCTCGTTCAAGCTTGCGGATATGCAGACCCTGATCCGTGCTGCCCGGCTTCTCACATACGAGGCAGCGTGGATGAAGGACCAGGGGATGCGGCACAGCGAAGCGGGAGCGCGGGCGAAACTCTACGCCTCGATGGTGGCGAACGAGGTCACTTACGATGCGGTTCAGGTCCTGGGCGGGCAGGGGTACATGAAGGACCATCCCGTCGAACGATACTACCGGGACGCGCGGGTCACGGAGATCTACGAAGGCACGAGCGAGATACAGCGCCTCGTTATCTCACGCGGTGTCTTGCGCGAGCTGGCAGAGGACCCGGGCGGCGTCCAGGGCACCCGGCCGGTGGTTGGGTAGGAAGATTCCCTCAACGAAGCCTTCTTCGAGTGTGTAGAATTCTTGCGGACGCGGTACATTGCTCGGTACTGCTCCAGAGAGGAGGCGGCTTTGTCTGAGTACGTGCAGTTTGTAGGGGCGATGATCCTGTTCATAGCGATCTTGACCGGCTCTTACTGGTTTGTGTTGTACTCGCCGGGCTCGCCGAGTAGGGGCGACAGAGAGCATGAGGCCGGCTGAGAGCGGGCCATAGAAACGGGAGGAAGTAGGCATTGCAGGTCTCAGCGAGGGCGGATTACGCGCTCCGGGCGGCGGCGGAGCTAGCACGTGCTGCGGCCGAAGAAACGGGTCCACTGAAGGGGGAACGCATCTCGGAAGAGCAGAGTATCCCCAAGAAGTTCATGGAGAACATCTTGTTGGATCTCAAGCACTCTGGAATAGTACGTACCCAGCGAGGTGCCTCCGGTGGCTACTGGCTTGCCCAGCCTGCTAACGAGACCACGCTGGCCGACATTATCCGGGCTGTCGAAGGACCGCTGGCAAACGTCCGGGGGGAGTTCCCCGAGACCGTCGAATACCGGGGCGCAGCCAAGCCGCTAACAGAAGTTTGGATCGCCGTCCGCGCCAACCTTCGTGCCGTCCTCGAGACCGTAACCCTCGCCGATCTCGTCGAAGGCTCGCTCCCCTCTCCTATCGAAGAGCTCACCCAGGACCCCAAAGCCTGGGTGCATCATTAGTGCCACTCAGCTCTTGGTGATCTCTCGTACCACAAATCTTTAACCTCTTCCGGCTCGTCGAGTGGGAGGCCGAAAGACGGGAGATGACCCAGGAGCGTGATAGCGTACTGCCGCATAGGGAAGCGCGCGTCTCATACGCGGTTCGTGCTAAAGTACCTGCTGGGGTACGACATGGTGCACAAAATTCTTCCCTTCGTCCCCGGTGGGTGGGCAACAATAAGGAATCGATTGGATTTGTCATAAGAGATACGAAAAACTTTCTGTAAGAGGCGTCTGATGGCCCGAACCGATGGGAGGAACAGCTGATGACGATTTGGAGACCGGACCCGACCTTCTACCCCTCGCCGCGCACGGCGATGAATGCTCCTCCGGAGAAACTCGCTTACGTGGTGTTATTGAACGTAAATGGTAACGGGCACCCCGATGCGCTCGCGGTCATGGACGTTGATCCGGACTCGGAGACCTACAACCAACTAGTCGGACGCGTAGACATGCCGAATGCCGGTGACGAGCTGCACCACTTCGGCTGGAACGCCTGCAGTTCGGCGCTGTGCCCTTACGCTCCCCACCCGCACATCGAGCGCCGGTACCTGATCGTCCCGGGTCTCCGTTCCTCACGCATCCACGTCATCGACATCAAGCCTGACCCTAGGCAGCCGCAGATCGTCAAGGTGATAGAGCCCGAGGAGCTGCACGAGCGGACGGGCTACAGCCGCCCCCACACCATCCACTGCGGCCCCGACGGCATCTACGTGAGTGCGCTGGGTACCCCCGATGGAGAGGGTCCGGGCGGCATCTTCATCATGGATCACGAAAGCTTTGACCCTCTCGGACGCTGGGAGGTCGAGCGCGGACCGCAGTACCTGGCCTACGACTTCTGGTGGCACCTTGGCTACGACACCATGATCACCAGCGAGTGGGGCACGCCGAACATGATAGAAGGCGGGCTCAACCCCGAGATACTCATGGGGAGCGGCTATGGTCACCAGCTGCACGTGTGGGACCTGCGCCGTCGCCGCCATCTTCAGGCCCTGGACCTGGGAGACGAGTATCAGATGGTGTTGGAGCTGCGGCCCGCCCACGACCCCACCAAGACCTATGGTTTTGTTGGCGTCGTGGTCTGCCTGAAGGATCTTTCGGCTTCGATCTGGCTCTGGCACCGCGAGAACGGCAGGTGGGGCATCCAGAAGGTAATCGACATTCCAGCCGAGCCTGCAGATCCGGACCTGCTGCCGCCGGCTCTCAAGGACTTTGGTGCGGTGCCGCCCTTGATCACCGATATCAACCTCTCGCTGGACGACCGCTTCCTCTACGTCTCGTGCTGGGGCACCGGAGAGCTGCGCCAGTACGATGTCTCCGACCCGTTCAACCCCAGGCAAACGGGCTCGGTGCATCTGGGAGGCATCGTTCGCAAGGCGACACACCCCAGCTCGGGAGATTCCTTAAACGGTGGACCGCAGATGGTCGAACTGAGCCGCGACGGACGGCGGGTCTACTTCAGCAACTCGCTGTATGCTGCCTGGGACGAGCAGTTCTACCCCGAGGGCGTACGCGGCTGGGTCACCAAAGCGGACGTGGAGCCCGAGGGTGGTATCGTGGTAGACCCCGACTTCTTCATCGAGTTTAGCGACGATGAAAGGCCACACCAGATACGGCTCGAGGGTGGTGACTCTTCGTCTGACTCGTTCTGCTACCCGTCTTGAGCGAAAGCTGGCCATGGCTTGCATTGGCTCTGCTGGGGGCTTACCACGGCCTCAACCCGGCCATGGGCTGGCTGTTTGCGGTAGCTCTGGGCTTGCAGGAGCAACGACGAAGCGCTGTCCTGCGAGCCCTTCCACCCATCGCACTGGGGCACGCCGTGGCTATCTTGTTGGCGGTAGTGGTTATCGGGGTAGCACAAATAGTGATCCCGCTCGACGTGCTGCGTTACGTGTGTGGTGGCGTGCTCATCCTCTTTGGCCTGTACAAGCTTCTCAGGCGTAAACACCCGCGCTGGGTAGGGATGCGGGTCGGCTTCAGGGACTTAACGGCATGGTCGTTTCTCATGGCGAGCGCCCATGGCGCGGGCCTCATGCTGATCCCGGTGCTGTTGCGGTTCTCGTCCACCGGCGCCGCACACGGCATGGACGCTCACGGCACCCACACCGGTTACGCTGATCCAACCGGCTCGGCAACGGTGCTCGTCGACCTTGCGGCGGTCGGGCTCCACACCCTGGCGACGTTTGTGGTGATGGCCGCGATAGCGGTAGTGGTTTACGAGAAGCTCGGGGTGATGATACTCAAGCGTACCTGGTTCAACCTCGACCTTTTGTGGGCGGGGGCGCTTGTGGCGGCGGGCGTCATTACGCTGGTTGTCTGGTGAAGGAGTTTTTCGGCGCAAGCCCTCGCTAGAACCAGCTGCGCCTGCGAAGATACAAGAAGACCAGAACTATAAAGAGTATCTGTATCCCTACGAAGACATAGAAGGCGTAGGGTAAATTCACTCCGGGGATGTCGCTGAAGCTGGTCCCGTACCACGCGGTAAACACCGAAAGCGGTCCCAGCACACTGGCCAGCACCGTCAGCCGTCGAATGCCTATCCCGACCCACTCGTCGCGGCGCATTCGGTATGCCTCCACGGCCCCGTCCACGTAGTCTCGAGTCGCGTCGGCCATATCCACGGTCTCCCGCTGATTGTCAGCCACGTCCGAGAGGTAAGGCCGCATCTCCACGTATTTGCGTCCCAGGCGCCTCAGTGTCTCCTGCTGGGCGACCGCGAGCCGGCGGAACGCCGAGAGGTCACGCTTGAGCGCTATAAGGTTCTCCAGGGCTGTGATAGAAACCCTTTCGTTTCTGGGATCCAGCGACTCTTCGAGCTCCTCGGCGGCCGCCGCAGTGCTTACCAGCACGGGCAGATGACCGTCGATGAGCGCGTCCAGCGCTTCGTAGGCGAGCATCTGCCCTGAGTCTTCTGAGAGATCTTTTTGCAACTTGCTCTGTACCCTTTGGCTCACCTCCGCTACGGGGGTGTCTCGCACCGTAACCAGGTAATTCGGACCGACTACCAGGTCCACCTCTATCGCCCGCAATTGCACTTCGTTCTCGCTTTTTAGCAGGCGCAGGGCAAACGCCGCAACGAAGGCTCCCTGAGTCTTCCCATTCTCTCCTTCCTGGAACATATCCATCTTAGGCATCCTCAAAGGCTCCATGCAGTCTTCCACGGTCAGGGGGGCCAGCTCCAGGGTCTTCTGAAGCAGCGTCCTCGCCCCTGTGTGTGGCCGTAAGATGTCTATAGAGAGCGTCCAGCACGGATCACCCAAGAAGGAGCCCAACTCTTTTTGCATGACCTCGCGTATCCCGCCGTCTTGTGCGCTGCGGGCGAGGACCTGGATCTCCTCATCCCCCTCCTCTACCGGGAGCCCACTGCCGCTACGTGCCTCGCCTCCGGACGGATCCCAAACCCCCAGGTGTTCTTGCCCGAACTCGCTGTCGTGCTTGTTGCTACCGGACATGCCAGTGATTGTACCTAGATTTAGAAGATGATGATCCGAGATGAGAACAATCTTTGCACTACTTTTATAAAGAGCTTGCCTCTGTTGCTAACACATTCTTAGCGTCAGACCGGCTCATGAAGTCCGGTACCTCTGGGTACATGTATACAGACGTGGCAGAGGTACCCGCCGTAGACGCAGGCAGCCGAGGTGTAGGGGTGCAACAATGCGATTCGTGTGTTTGGTGGATTAACTGCAACCCGGATGCCACCTTTGCCGCGGCGCCGCCTTTAGACGTGCTGTTCGTGCACTTCGGGCTCGCGGTGGCGGCCGAGCTCCGCGGCGAGATGACAGCCCGCGAGATCCAGCTCATGATGGAGTACGATCCCGAGCCACCCTTCGACAGCGGCTCCCCTAAGACCGCCGACCGTGCCCTCGTGGAAGAGGTGCGGGCAACGCGCAAGGCGAGCCAGGAAAAGCGCAAGGAGGTGATCGAACAAGCGCGGGTCAGGTTGGGGTTGTAAGCGATCTACCCTGTGTAGCTTGATCGCCAAGACCGGGAGCGCCCCTACACAGGACGCGGGAGAGAGTGTAGTGTTTTTGCCAGGGTTTTTAGGTGTTTTGGTCTTGTTTTGGACTACCAACCGGTCCGACAACTACTTTTTCAACAAGTTGGCTCCTTTTTGAAACAGTTGGTCGGAGAATCCCCATTCTGCGAGTGACCCTGCTCTTTTTCTGCTTCGTCGAGGCGAACCTGAGCGGCAACCCGTCCCCAGCAGCGCTAGGTACAAGTTCTTATCAAAGGTGCGTCGGGCTTTGTCAGATGGCATTATTCTGGTGAGTGGGCAAGGAAAAAGGAAAGGCTATGGAAGAGAACCAACGAGTAGCCGACATGGCAGCCGAAGTTCTCGCACGCCAGGCGAGGGCTCGCGCAGAACGCACCGGGGAACTGTTCGAAGATGCGCTTAAGGCCGTTCTCAAGACCGAGGCCGGTCGACAGCTTGCGGAGCTGCGCGACGGGCCATACCGCGACAGGAAGGCAGCCCAGTGGCAGGATAGTATTGCACGCCTCCGTGCGCGGGTGCGTGACGAAGAGAGAAGGCAAGGGCAATAAAGAGACTGGACTTGCCCCGGCAGCACGGACACCCGAATATTGAGGGTCAGAGCTCCTCGGAAGGAGGTTTTGGGTGCCAGGGCCAACACCACACTATCCCCCGGAGTTCAACCGGGAGGGCTAATCCATCACTCGGATCAAGGAGTAGTGCAGTAGTAGTAGTACACCTCGCTGTGGTTTGGCAAGCGGCTTTAAGAGGTGGGGATCGTACCTTCGATGGGCCGTGTCGGCTCTCTGCTCTGGACAAAACGCCATCTTCTT
>JAWWQA010000267.1:0-2883 GCA_033854695.1 Rubrobacteraceae bacterium | reverse complement strand
AGGAGGGCCTGAGCAAGGCTGCCCACTACAGCCTGATCTTCGGCCTCGTGGGGGCGTTGGGCGCGGGCGCCACCGGGATTCTGGACTACTACGAGATAGATAACAGACCCGTCCGCAGGATAGCCCTCTTCCATGGCATCACGAACGCGGCCCTTATCGGGAGCTACGTCCTCAGCCTCCGACGCCGGGAGGACTACAAGGCGGACGATACTGCCCTGGCCCTCTCCGTTCTCGGTGCGGCGCTCATTGGGCTCTCCGGCTACCTCGGGGGCAAGCTGGTCTACGAGCACGGGGTGCGGGTGGGCGAAGACCACGACGGCATACCGGGAGCATCCTAGAAGGATGCTTTGAGGCCAGCCGCTGGTCCCCGCCATCGCCGTCTCGCACATCTGGGAAGCGTCCGGGTACGAGGGCGAGGGGTTGCTCTTCTCTACGCGGCTACAGGGGAACGATGAGGGAGGTAACACAAAAACTCTCGCGGACAGAGGGGTGACATCCAGCATCGTGAAGGGGGGCATAAGCACGACCGTCGTGGCTGACAGAGCGGTCTCAGCACTTCGAGGGACAGGTAAGCTGGCCATGGCTCACGGGGCCTGTTGTACGTCGCGGACGGATTGTTGCGTCGTCGGCGGTGGACCGGCGGGCTTGATGCTGGCGCTCTTGCTGGCGCGCCGGGGGGTGCGGGTGACGCTTCTGGAGGCTCATTGGCACTTCGACCGTGAGTTTCGGGGCAACACCATCAACCCCTCAGCGATGGAGATCCTGGCGCGCCTCGACCTCGCTGAAGGAGTCCTCGGGCTCCGGCATGCGAAGGTGCGCCGGTTCACAATCCAGGCTGGCGAGAGGCGCGAGACGTTCGCAGACTTTTCGCGCCTCAAGATCCCATACCCGTACATACTGATGCTACCGCAGGCGCGCTTTCTCGAGTTCGTCGTTGCCGAGGCGGAGCGCTACCCGAACTTCCGGCTGGTAATGGGCGCGCGGGTCAGGGAGCTTATCTTGGATGATGGTGTGATCAGGGGCGTCCGCTACAAGGGAGAGGACGGTACGCACGAGGTGCGGGCGAGACTCACGGTGGGGACGGACGGGCGGTTCTCGCGACTGCGGAGGCTGGCGGGGCTCGAAGCGAGCACGGCCGGCTGCTCACCACCTATGGACGTTTTCTGGTTCAATCTGCCGCGCGAGGCGGGGGATCCGGAGGACGCGGGCGCTGTTTTTCGGTGCGGCCGTGGTAGTCTCCTGGCCCTCATGGACCATTTCGAGCACTGGCAGGTTGGTTACATCATCCCCAAGGGCCACTACGCACGCCTCAAAGAGGCGGGACTGCCGGAGCTCCGCCGGTCGGTGGCCGCCCTGGCCCCGGAGTTCGCGGACCGGGTGGGGACGCTCAGGGAGTGGGGAGAAGGATCACTGCTCTCAGTCGAGTCCGACAGGCTGCGCCGGTGGTATCGTCCTGGCCTGCTCCTGCTGGGTGACGCGGCGCACGTGATCTCGCCGGTAGGCGGCATCGGTATCAACCTCGCCATACAGGATGCCGTGGTGGCGGCGAACGTGCTGGCAGACCCCTTGAGGAAGGGGCGTCTCCGCGAGCGGCACCTCCGCTCGGTGCAGCGCCGAAGAGAGCCGTCGACGCGCCTCATACAGGCGGCCCAGGGTCTCGCCCAGAGGTGGGTCGTCGCGGCTGTGCTCGATCCGGAAAGGAGTCACTACAAGTTGCCGCCCCTCCTCCGCCTGCTCCTGCGCGCGCCCGTACTGCGCGACCTGCCCGCTCGCCTCATAGCCTACGGGGCCTGGACGGTCCGTGTGAAGGAGGGACCAAACTTAGGGACTATGCCCGTAAGGTCTTCTCTGCCCGCGCGTCGATGAGACGGCGAACCCAGGTGTGAGGGGCTGTGCTATAACCTGCCTCGCGCATGATCTGCATGAGCGGCACGTTCGATCTATCTCTGAGGGGAGCCGGGCGTGGGTAGGGACCGATTTCGTGCGAGCTTATCGGAGGGACTGGGGCAAGATCTTCCTTGCCTCGCACGCAGGTACGCTTTAGGAGGCGTCTTTGGAATTCTTTGAAGCTCTTCGACGGCGCAGGACCACGAACGGTCCTTTTTTGCCGAAGAAGCCGGTTAGCGCGGAGCACCAGCGGCTGTTGGTAGAGGTCGCGGCGATGGCGCCCTCACATTTCAACAGCCAGCCCTGGCGCTTCGTCCTCATAGACGATGAGAGGATCATAGAGAAGATCGCCCGCATAAGCGGCGAGTCGATGCGCCGACTCATGGAGGAGGGAACCTTCTGGAAGCGCTACCGGCCGTACTTCAGGTTCTCTGAAGAGGAGATGGAGGAGCGCAGGGACGGCATCCACATCGACCAACTGCCCAGAGCCTTGAAGCCTTTTCGGCGTCAGGTCTTCTCGAACACCGGCCAGGCTATTATGAACCGCTTCGGCGTCCCCAAAATTCTCGCCGAGGACAACCGCAAGCTCGTCGCAGGGTCTCCTTTGCTTCTGGCAGTCCTCCTCGACAAGACCGAGTATCGGCCCGGAGAACTCTCGGGCTTCTACTCGATCTTCGGGATGGGCGCCGCCGTCGAGAACGTCTGGCTCACCACAACGGTGCTCGGCATGGGCATCCAGTTCGTCTCCACGCCGATGGAGTTCCCCGAGAAGTGGGAGGAGATAAAGAACCTCCTCGCCGTACCCGATGTTCTCGAGCTCATGGCCGTCTACCGCCTTGGCTACCTGCCCGAGGAGCGGCGCCGCCCGACCATAGACTGGACGAGCCAGCATCGCAAGCGCCTCTCACAGTACGTCTTCCGCAACACCTGTGCGGTACCTGAGAGAGACTATCTGGAGCCTGACCTCGCAAGGGAGCCCGAAGAGGCGCCCCAATG
>JAWWQA010000266.1:0-2759 GCA_033854695.1 Rubrobacteraceae bacterium | reverse complement strand
CTCTGAAGGATCTGAGTCTGGAAGACGGCGACCGTATCGGGACGCTGTGCTGGAACACCTACCAGCACCTGGAAGCGTACTTCGGCGTTCCCTCCTCGGGAGCGGTGCTGCACACCATCAACCCGCGCCTCTTCGAGGACGATCTGGCCTACATAGTCGATAATGCCGAGGATAGGGTCTTGCTCGTCGACGAGGTCCTTCTCGACGTCTTCGAGAAGTTCCGCGAGAAGGTAAACGTGGAGCACGTGGTCGTCGTCTCGGAGAATGGGGAGGCGCCGGACGGGATGATTTCCTACGAAGAGCTCCTCTCCGGGGCTGAGGAGAACGACTTCGAATACCCCGAGCTCGACGAGAAGCAGGCAGCGGCGTTGTGCTACACCTCTGGAACGACGGGACGGCCGAAGGGGGCCCTGTACGCTCACCGGGCGCTCGTGCTGCACGCGATGATGTCCAACATGGCGAACACCTTCGCGCTGAGCGAAGCTGACTGCGTGCTGCCGGTGGTGCCGATGTTCCACGTCAACGCCTGGGGTTTGCCGTTCTCCTCCACCCTCGCCGGGGCAAAGCAGGTGATGCCAGGGCAGCATCTAGACGCGGAAAGCCTGATCGAAGACTACGAGCAGGAGAAGGTCACGGTCACCGCCGGGGTGCCGACGGTCTTTCTCGCGGTCTTGCAGAAGCTGGACGAGGAGCCTGGAGAGCACGACCTCTCGGCGCTACGGGCTATGATCATCGGCGGTTCTGCGGCGCCTAAGGGTGTGATCAAAGCCTACGAAGAGCGCCACGGCATCAACGTCATACACGCCTGGGGCATGACCGAGATGAGCCCGATAGGCACCACCGCCAACCTGAAGAGTGAGCTGAGAGAACTGCCCGAAGAGGAGCAACTCGAGTACCGGGCCAAGCAGGGCTACCCGGTGCCGTACGTGGAGATACGCGCCCGTGGGGACGAGGACGAATTCGTGCCGTGGGACGGCGAGACCATGGGCGAGCTCGAAGTGCGGGGGCCTTGGGTCGCGAAGACCTACTTCAACACCTCCGAGGGCGACGACAAGTTCACCGAGGACGGCTGGTTCAGGACCGGCGACATCGTGAGCATAGACGAGCACGGGTATATAAAGATCACCGACCGCGACAAGGATCTCGTCAAGTCGGGCGGGGAGTGGATCTCCTCGGTCCAACTCGAGAACGCCCTCATGTCTCACCCGGCCGTCTCCCAGGCCGCCGTGATCGCTGTATCGCACGAGAAGTGGGACGAACGTCCTCTGGCGGTCGTGGTACTGAAAGAAGGAGAGAGCGTAACTGAGGACGAACTCAGGGAACACCTGGAGGGCGACTTCGCCAAGTGGTGGCTTCCGGACGCTTACGAGTTCATCGACGAGATCCCGCAGACCGCGACCGGCAAGTTCCTCAAGATGGAGCTGCGCGAACAGTTCAAGGACTACCAGTTCACGACGAGCTGAAGGTGAGCTCGTGCGCTCCAAGATAGCCCGGAGCATCCGCAACACCATCGGGGATGGCTTGCGCCGCTCGGCCGGGCGCGACCCCGACAAAACGGCGCTCGTCTTCGGCGAGAGGAGCTGGACCTACACCGAGCTCGATATGGCCGCGAACCGCGTGGCGAATGCCCTACTACAGAAGGGACTTGAAAAGGGCGATCGGGTGGCGGCCTACGGGCGCAACTCGGACGCGTATGCGATCGCCTGGCTCGCCTGTACTCGGGCCGGCCTGATCCACGTCCCCATCAACTTCGCCTTGAGCGGCGAAGAGCTGCTCTACATCCTCAACCAGTCCGGCTCGAAAGCGCTCTTTTACGACGCCTCCCTCACAGAAGAGGTCGAGGCCGTGCGCGACCGTACCGAGGCCGAGACGATGGGTACGCTCCACGGCGGAGATGACTTCGACCTCCTCGCAGCGGCGAGTGAAGGAGAAGATGCGGAGCCGGAGATGAAGCTCGATGAGAACGACGTAGCTCAGCTCCTCTACACCTCCGGCACCACCGCGGCGCCCAAAGGGGCGATGCTTACGCACCGGGCCCTGATATCCGAGTACGTTAGCTGCATCGCGGCCCTCGAGCACCACCCCGACGACAGGGCCATAGCTGCTTTGCCCCTCTACCACTCGGCGCAGATGCACGTCCTGCTCATGCCGCTCTTGCTGGTAGGGGCGACCAACCACGTCGTCACCGCGCCGCACCCCGAGGAGTGCTGCCGGATCATCGAACGCGAGCACATCAACTCCATGTTCGCCCCGCCGACGGTCTGGATCTCCTTCTTGAGGCATCCGGCCTTCGAGAAGCACGACCTCTCGAGTCTGCAAAAGCTGCAGTACGGGGCTTCGATCATGCCGACGCCGGTGCTCAAGGAGTTGCGCGAGAGGCTCCCGGGGCCCAGGCTCTACAACTGCTATGGACAGAGCGAGATAGCGCCGTTGGCCACCGTGCTCCGGCCTGAGGAGCACCGGGAGGAACTTTTGGCCTCTGCCGGCCGGCCGGTCCTCAACGTCGAGACCCGCGTAGTAGATCCGGAAATGAACGACGCTCCGGCGGGCGAGATGGGCGAGATCGTCCACCGCTCACCTCATCTCATGATCGGCTACTGGGAGAAGCCTGAGAAGACCGAGGAGGTCTTCGTGGGCGGCTGGTTCCACTCCGGCGACCTCGGTTATCTGGATGAGGGCGGCTACCTCTACGTCGTGGACCGGGTCAAGGACGTCATAAACACCGGCGGAGTGCAGGTCGCCGGGCGCGAGGTCGAGGA
>JAWWQA010000265.1:0-3985 GCA_033854695.1 Rubrobacteraceae bacterium | reverse complement strand
CTCTCCCACCCGTCCGTCAACGCGTCGCATGCTTCAAGCGAGTCGAACAGCTCGTTCTCAAGGACGCCCATGAAGCCGTGGCCCAGCCCATGGGCGCAGTCGCGGTGATAAAGAGAGTATCTTTGGCTTTCGCCCAGTTCGGAGGAGCAAAGCGCGTCAGCCTCCTCCAGTATCCTGTTGGCTCCGATCCTTGCCACGACGGCTTGCATGACCCCGTGGTAGTAACCCGAGCCGCAGAAGCTGTCGCCTCGGCCGTAGGTAGTGGATATGTCGCCGTAGCTCTCTGCGGCAGCGCGGCCGATTACGTGGCTCAGCTGGTGACAGTTGGATCTTACGAACCCGTTCTTCCCGTATTCGTCCTTGAGCTCATCAAAGGCGGCTTCGACCCCCGAATTGCGTACCAGGCCCTGGTAGCGTTGCTGGTAGCAGGCGAAGTCGCTAGCCGAAGCACCGGCACAATCTGCAGCGACGTAAGAGGGCCCGAGAACAAAGACGCCTAGGGCCAACAGCGCCGAAGCGAACAGAATGCCGAACGGCAACAACCACCGCTTGTCGAAGCTAGCCCTCATGTGCCCTCTTAGCCGGCTGAAAACGCGCCAGCGCCGCGTGGTCATTTAGAGTCCTCTCCACCCGGTAGAGGACTCTCGCTCGCCCCGGCCTTCCCGGCCCCGTCTGCGGGGTGAAGGATCTTTCCTTCAGCCATCCCCCTGGTTTTCATATTATCCGTCTGTGCAGAGGGACCAGGGTTGAGAGCCGCGAACAATATGCCGACGGCCAACGCACCCACCATGGCAGCGGTCGTCAGAGCGGTGGTGCGCGGCACCCTTACGGGCGTCTTGTACCGGTTCCCAGCCGGGGTTTCCGAGTGACGCGGCGTCGAGCGCGCCCATCGGCGCCGTAACCTCAAAAACGGCGCTTCGATGAGGGCGTAGCTCGCGAACGCCACGAGGCAGCACAGCGGCAGGCCGACCGCCAGCAGACCGACGAATCCCGAGGGTGCCCAAGAACTCTTCGCCAGGGCCTTCAGGACCGGATCGTGCCACAGGTAGAGGCTATAAGACGCTACGCCTATGACGGCGAGGGGACGCCACTCCAGCACTCGGACGAGCGGACCGGTCCGAAGTGGCAGGACGCATGCACCGACGAGAAGGACGCTGACGAGGAGGATGATGACCATCGCATTCATGGACGGGAGCGAAAACTGCCAGAAGATGTTGAGGGCGCACAAGCCAGCGGAGGCGGCTATCCACAGGTCCGCGGAGGCCAGCGGCCCGCGCAACCACCCCGGTCGCTGCTCTTCCCAGCTTAGCCTGATCAGGGCGAGCAACATGCCGGCGGCGAGAAAAAAGAAGGTCGAGAGCAAAGAGAAGCGCCAGAAGGGGTTCGGCACAGGATCCAGGTGCCAGGCGAACATGAAAAAGACGTAGCTCGCGAAGCCAAGCGTCACCAGAAATAAAGCCGCGCGGCCCCGGGAGCCGCCAGAGGCACGGGCGAGCAGGAACGCGAGCAGCGGGAGCACGAGGTAGAAGTGAAGCTCGATCACCATGTACCACATTACGCGGTTGATCTGGAAGTTTGGGCTCGCCACGAAGTTCTGGCTAAAGGAGGCGTAGATCGCCCACTTCTTCAGCGTACCTCCGTGCTCCTGAAAGACGAACAGCACGAGGAGCACCGCGTAGTATAGCGGTAAGATCCGGAGGACCCTGTTTATCGCGTAACGACGAAGGTTGATGGGATCGCCGCGACCCAGATCCCGGCGGGCGAACGGTCCGTAGAGCAGGCAGCCCGACAAGACGAATAAGAGGAACGGGCTCGCTTGGGTACCCAACGCCACGGCGCGGTCGACGGCCCCTTGGCTGATCTCCGGACCATAGTAGGAGGCCCAGCCCAAGGTGTGCGCCACCAGGACGCCGAGCACGCCTATGGCCCGCAACGACTCGACGCGGACCGAGCGCAACTCGCCTGCCTGATCTATCGCCGGGCTACTAGCCGCCTCCCCGGAACCAGATGAGTTCGCAGGTCTATCCGAAGCGACGCTCATAACCCTCCTGACCCCAAAACCTACCGGACCTCATGGAAACGTCCGCCACAGCCATGACCGTACAGGACGAGAGGTACAAGCAAATAAACGTGGCCGTAACTATGCTCTTCATGGCCCTAAGCAATATCGAAATCCTCGTAGAACTCTTCACCCAACCAGAGGCACGCGTCGCGCAGGTCTGCGTCTAAGGATTCGCAGAACACTTTGGCCCGTGTGTCGTCACCGTAGTACAAAATAAAGTACCTAACGGCTCCGACGATGCAGTTGGAGCGAGCCTCATAACCTTCGCCTAGCACGCACAGTCTCTTCGCTGTCTCGGTCTGGGCCACCTCGGTAATGTTCTTCCTCGTGCCCTGCTCGAAGGCGTTCCTCCCCAAGCCCAGGTAGCACGCCGGCCGGAAACCGTCCTCTACGCTTTCGCAGAGATCGAAGACCTTGGAGAAGTCATAGCCCTGCGTCTGCAGGGCATACGAGGTCTGCTTCTGGTAGCACTGGGTTTTGTATCGATCCTCCACGACGGTGCAAGGGTACAGGGGTTGATCTTTTTTGAGGTATTTAGAAGGATGACTCTGGTTGTCAGAGTCCGGCAGGTTCTCCATGAACACCCCGTTGTAACAGTGTTCCCTCTCCCACCTGTCAGTCAGCGCGTCGCACGCATGGAGCGATTCAAAGAGCTCGTTATCAAGAACCCCCATGAAGCCGTGGCCGAGCCCGTGGGCGCAGCCGCTATGATAAGCAGAGTGTTTTTGGTTTTCGCGCAAGTCGGCGCACAGCGTGTCGGCCTCCTCTAGTATCCTGTCGGTCCCCATCCTTGCCGCGATGGTTTCTATGACCCCGTGGTAATAGCCCGTACCGCAGAAGTGCTCCCCCCGGCTATACGCACCGGCCACGTCGCCGTAGAGGTCAGCTGCGGAGCGGCCGATGACGTGGGTCAGCTGGTGACAGCTGGCTCTCACGAACTCGTTTTTCTTATATTCGTCCTTGAGATCGGCGAAGGCGGCTTGAACTCCGGAGTTATTAACCAAGTTCTGGTAACGCTCCTGGTAACAAGCGTAATCGGTCGAACTAGCACCGGAGCAATCCGCGGCTGCCTCGCTCGCCTCGGGCGGCTGGAAGAAGATGCCTACCGTGACCAGCATCGAAGTGGCCAAAATGCCTAACGGCAGCAACCACCATTTCTCGAAAGACACTCTCACTGGACCTTTCCGCTGGCCGAAACATCGGGAGGACCTTCGATGGTGTTGTTTTCGTGGCTGAAGATCCCCCCGGGGCTGTCCCGGAACAGCCACACATGTAGCATCCAGAACTTTGGTGTAATGAACACGTTGCCCGCGGCACGGCAGTCTGTCTCCGTACTGTTTATGGTAACGGGATGTCCCCAAGTGCGGGTCGTGAGACACGGACGGTGGAAGTCGTGGTCGTGCCACTCCGCAAGCGGACCAAAGTAGGTAGGCGGCGTCTCATCATCGGATTGCCGCGGCAGCATATACGCTACCCCTACCAGCTCCAGGCTTCCGTCGTCGGCACGGTCGTATAGCAAGGCCTCCGGGTGGGTAACGTCGAAGCCACCTTCGTCTAGGTATTGCTGGTTGATGAAATGCGCACCGGTTCCGTGAAGAGCCCCCATCACCTGCCGGTAGCCGTCGGCGCGGGCGTGGTCAACGTCGTGATACTCATCGGTCACAGCCTTCACCGTGTCGAGCATGCTGTCTATCTCGCGCTGCTGCTCTTGGCTGACATCAGCCTCGTCTGCGAGGCGGATAAGAGGCGCCTCGAAAGGGGCGAAGACAACGACACCCGACAAGACCAGCGCCGAGGCGATCAGGATGCCGACCGGCAGCAACCACCATTTGTCGAAAGTCGCTCTCACAAGCCCTTCTCGGCGACCAAAATGCTCCTGAACCGCCTAACTGCCTACCTTCTCCTTTTGCCCGTCAGGGATAT
>JAWWQA010000264.1:0-4677 GCA_033854695.1 Rubrobacteraceae bacterium | reverse complement strand
TGGATGATCTCCGTCAGCTCCTCGGAGCTCAGGCCCTCGACCTCCCTTCCCGTAGCGTCCTCGATGAGGTGGTCGGCCCGGTAGCGCCTCCCGGAGGTGCGGCTCTCGACGAGCATATCGTTGAAGCCCGCGACGTGTCCGGATGCCTCCCAGACCCTGGGGTGCATAATGATGGCCGCGTCCAGCCCGACGACATCGTCGCGCATGTATACCGTGCGACGCCACCACTCCTCTTTTATGTTCCTCTTCAGCTCGACGCCGAGTGGTCCGTAGTCGTAGGACGAGCGTATGCCACCGTAGATCTCCGAACTCTGGTACACGAAGCCCCGGCGCTTGCAGAAGGCTACTATCTTGTCCATCGTAACGGTTTGCGACATAAAGACTCCGGACTATACGAGGGTTACACAGTAAGGTCCAGCAAGTATAGCTTAGGGAGGGGAGAGGTACCGCTTAATCCGGAAAGCGCACTTGCTTTTGCTTCGAGAACGTTGGAGACCGTAGGGTATAATCTTGCTCATGGAAACGCTTTTTGCTGCTGGAACGGGCGTCGGCCTCTCTTCTATTGCGGGGATCCGTGCTTTCCTACCGCTAGCCCTTGTTGGCCTCTTCGCCCGGCTCGGGCTCTTTACGCTGCCGGACGCCTTTGGCCTGCTTGATGACTGGTTAGTGATCGGGGTGCTCCTCGTGCTCGCGCTTTTGGAGAGCATATTCGACAAGATCCCGGCTCTTGATTCTATCTTCGACATAGTGCAGACGCCGATACGAATCCTCGCTGGTGCTGTGCTGTTCGCGGCGGCCTTGGGAGCCGGGCTCGATATCGAGGCCATCCCGGAGCTTGCGGTGGGCGGGGTCATCGCGGGGCTGATAGCGGTCTCGAAAGCCCTCCTGCGACCGTCGGCAAGCTTCTCAACAGCCGGAGTTTCGGCGACGTTTCTGAGCTTGTTCGAGGATGTAGTGGCGCTTGTGGGGGGCGTCGTCGCGGTCTTGGTACCGCTTGTGCCGCTCGCGCTAGTTGTGTTCCTGCTATTCTTCTTCTTCCGGGTGAGACGGCGGCGGGGCAGAAAGTACGAAGGGCTCCGCATCCTCCGGGATTAGTAACAGCGTCTCGAACGCGCTCTGTGGGGAGGGTGCCATGGACGAGCGAGAGATCACCATAGTCAAGGGAGGACGGGAGACCCCGTTTTCACGCGGTGTCCTGGCCCAGACCCTGGCCCAGGCGGGCGCCAAGATCGAGCTAGCCCACCGGATAGCGAGCGAGGTTCGCGCCGAACTTCTGGCCGAAGAGCGTCTCGTGGTCGAAGAGGAGGAGGTTCTCGCGCGCGTGCGGGCGAAGCTCCAGGTCACCGACGCCCTCGTCGTCTCACTTCTGGACAAATGGCGCGTCTTGCGCGAGTCGACCGAGCCCATAGTGATCCTCATTGGAGGAGCTACCGGGGTCGGTACGAGCACGCTTGCCGCGGACGTCGCCCGCCGGTTGAACATACAGAGTGTGATCGGGACCGATGCTATCCGCGAGGTATTGCGACGTGCGATAAGCCCAGACCTCTTGCCCATACTTCACAAGAGCTCCTTCAAGATCACACCGGAAGATATCCGGGTGCCGATCGACGACGGTAATACGGTCCTCTTCGGTTATCGGGCGCAGGCCTCGCAGGTCTCGGTAGGTGTCGAGGCGATAGTCGAGCGTGGCCTCAAGGAGGGGACGAACCTGGTCATAGAGGGCGTGCACCTTGCACCGGAGATCATCCTCAACCGCTATAAGGACCACCCGAACGTGTGCTCGCTAGTCGTCTACCTCTCAGACGAAGAGTCACACCGGGCTCGCTTCCACATAAGGGCCCTGGGCACGGCGATGCGCCGCCCCGCCGAGGAGTACATAGCCCACTTCAGGGAGATACGTCAGATCCACGACTACATCCTTGAAAGCGCGCGGCGCTCCGGAGTCTATGCGGTCGATAACCTCTCCATAGAAGTCACCTCGGACGCCGCCATCGCCTTCGTCGCCAATCGAGTCTACGGAATTGCCGAGAAGGCCGGGCGCCGAACTTCCTCGCTGCTCCTTGACGCGAGCCGGGGCTAGAGAGCCGGTGCTTTCGGCCCAAAACGGTTAGAATACGGAAACGGCTGAGGAGGTGCGCAGGATGCTGGACAAGCAGAGGCTCAGGACTTTCGTGCTCGGCGGGATAGCGGGGGTCCTGGCGGGTATCCTCTTCGCTCCGAAGTCGGGTAAGGAGCTTCGTGGCTCCATAACCTCGCGGGCGGGCGAGGCACGCGAACGGAGCCTCGAGACCTACTTCGAGGCCCAGGAACGGATGCAGGAGCGCATTGCCGAGGTCCGCGAACGTCCTCCTCGCCAGGGAGAAGCCCAACCCACTCACGCCGCGGACTTGTTCCCGATGCCCGAATCGGGTGTGCCGGATCCCATGCCAGACCCCGAGCCGCCCACGAGAACACCCTCAGGTCCACCACCGCTCCGTGATGTTTCATGGGACGTGCCCTCGGAGACGCCTCCGACGGGCACGCCAGCTTCTGAGAGGGATCCGGACCCGGAGGAGATCCGGCGGAAGATCGAGGAGACCCGCTCGCGCCTGCGGGCACGGCTGGAGGACCCTGGACCCAAGGATGCTCCTGGGGAGCGTGATGGGTAGCTCTGTTTGCGGTGCCTGGCTGATGTGCGGCACCCCATCTTCCGTAGCTTGTTTTTGGTGCCGGGATGGGGCGTAGGATGAGGCCGATACCCTTTATCCCGACGGTCGCTGAGATCTCCGCCGAGGAAGCTGGAGGGATTCGGGGTCTCGCGGCAGTTGTCTCTTACTGGACGGAGGGGGCATACTCGGCAGAGGAGTGGTTCGGCGAGGTGTCGGCGTCCTGGGGTCCCGCGGGATTCGTCCTGCGCCGGGGAGAGGAGGTCTTGGGCTTCGCTGTGTACGGGCCGCCTGAATACCTGCCCCGCTCCTGCAGGTTTCCCGTAGGCCCGTTGGGCGAGGATGCCGGGCTCCTGGCGTACTTGAAGGGCGATGCGCGGACGCGACGCCACCTCCTGGTGCGGGTAATGCGAGATCTCAGGCTCCGCGGGTTCGGCGGGGTCGAGGCGATCGCCAGTGATCTCGGGCGTTCGCGGCACGTTCCGACGCGGTTCCTTTCAGAGAGCGGCTGGAAGCCGGTGGGCAGGGACCAGCGTGCCGGTTGCCCTTACACGTTGATGCGTGCGGATTTTGGAAGCACCGTCGAGGTTGGGGAGCTGGCCCGCGAGCTCGTGGGACGGGTGAAGTTGCCGGTCCTCAAGGTCAAGGCGCCGGTGCCCGGTGCCCCGGTGTCCGTCCTGGCGAATGCGGAGGTTAGGGCGCAAGAACGGCGGTCTTGACGGCCGAAACGCCCTCAGGTGTAGTGGCTCGGATCTCCAGGATATCCCGGGAGGGCGGGTCGGCGCCGCGACTCGTTTCGCGCGTCTTGCCCTCGATCGGCGGGGAGAGGTCGATCTCGAACTCGACGCTCACCGTCTCTCCAGGCGTCAGCTGCTCTACCGTCTTCTCATAAGAGCGCGTGCGGGGCTGGGTGGTGTTCTCGTAGAGGATGTCGAGTGTGAGGTACACACTCGGGAACTCCTCGTCGCCTCCGTTTTTCACGTCTAAATCGAGCTTCTGGCCAGGTTTTCTCTCCAGCTTCTCAAGCTGATTTTCGGGGAGCTCCAGTATGAGGGTGGGCCCCGAATCTTGCGCCCCCGAAGCCTCAGCCTGCGGGATCGCGTCGCCCGTCGCCGATTCACCACCGAGGTTGGCGAGAAGAAGGAACGCGCCGGCCGTCGCCAGGAAGGCCACCAACGTGCCCAATGTCCAGAGAACGACGCCCTTCACTCTTTGGATCCTCCACCTGCCGGCACCTCGTAGAGATTGTAGAAGGCTGACGAGAGGGTACTTGCCGGAGCGTCGTATACCTTGGGGGTGGAGAGAGCGCCACGGGCGACGAGGACCACGGACCCTCCATCCGGGGACCAGGCGAGGTCGCGAGGGTTGGTCTTTATCTCCATGTTTTCGTTGGCCGTGACAGCCTCCAGGGTCTCCGAGGCAAGGTCAAGGACGTACAGGTTGGTCGGGGAGCCAGGGTTTCTGCGACCCACTACGGCCAATCGACGGCCGTCCGGCGAGGCGTTGATGCTCGCGGCTACGAAGTCCTCACCAACGCCACGCACCGGCTCGGGCGCCTGCGAGCCTTCTGGCACTCGGTAGAGGGAATATGGGGCCGAGTTCTTATCGCGTGCAGCGGAGTCATCGGCAGCGCCGGCCACGAAGTGAACACCTCGGGGTGTCCACTGAGGCGCACCTAGGATCTCCATTCCCCTTGGGAGGCGCGCCACCCGCCTCGCCCAGCCTTCCGAGAGTCGGTAAGTCTGTATCTCGAACCAGCCTCTGGCATTATCGTCACCGTGCCGGATCGCCAGGATAGCCTCTCGTCCGTCCGGCGAGACCGATAGGCTGGTGATGAATCCTGTGATGCTTCTCAGGTAGACCTGCATCGGTTCCGCGGAACCTCGCAGGAGTACTAACCTGTTTTTTGGGGGTTCCTCGGTAGAATCTGCCGTGCTGGGCATTGCCACGGCGACGATGATCCCTCCCCCCGGCACCGCTCCCGCGGCCACGACCCTCTCGACGAGCTTGCGGACGTTAGAGGAGCTGTCAG
>JAWWQA010000263.1:0-5082 GCA_033854695.1 Rubrobacteraceae bacterium | reverse complement strand
CAAGCACCACGCTACGGACGGCTAGGAACAGTGGGCTTTCTGTTGTCCTTCCTTGGAGTCTTATTTTTGCTCATAGGACTCACGTTCTCCTTCCCGGCTCGGAGCGTTATGCCCGAGGCGCAGACGTTTCTCGACCAAGTACTGGTGCTGGGCTTTTTGGGGACGCTCGTCGGGTTCGTGCTGCTGGGTGCTGCTACTCTAAGGTTAGGATCATTGCCACGGTGGTGTGGCCTGCTGCTCATCACCTGCCTTCCGCTCGCAATCACCTTGGGAGATTACGGTGGAGCGATCGCGCTCGGTCTAATCTGGCTGGCGCTGGCTTACGTGCTCTTGTTGTACCGCGACCTATCAGCTTTGCTACAAGCCTCCATCGAGTCAGAGCGAGTTTCCGAGCCCGTCAGAAACTAGAGGCAACTCGCCCGCAGCAAGGTTATCCGGAAGAGAGGGCTCTACGGTAGTGCTCGATCTCCTCCAGGCAACGGCCGCTGCCGATAACTACACATGTCAAGGGATCATCCGCCACATGTACCGCAATGTTCGTTTCCTGTCTCAGGCGTTCATCCAGGAGCCGCAAGAGTGCGCCACCCCCCGCCAAGACCATCCCGCGGTCCATAATATCTGAAGCCAGCGCCGCCGATGTGCGATCCAGAGTATCGCGCACTGCGGCCACGATCGCGTCCACATGGACGCGAATAGCCTCCCGGATCTCCTCGCTCCCTATGACCATCGTCTTCGGCAGCCCCGTTGCCAAATCTCGGCCTTGTATCTCGGCTGACTTCTCTTCCTCCAGAGGGAAGGCGCTGCCTAACTCTATCTTAAGTTGCTCGGCGGTCTGTGTGCCGATAGCGATCTTGTACTTCCTCTGGATGTAAATCGAGATCGCAGCGTCCATATCGTTCCCGGCGATTCGGATAGACGACTTCGTCGCGATCCCTCCCGAAGAGATAATCGCAACCTCGCTGGTGCCGCCGCCGATATCCACGATCATGGACCCCCGGACCTCGTTGACCGGCAACCCCGCCCCAATCGCTGCCGCCAACGGCTCCTCAATAGTGAAAGCCTGCCTGGCCCCCGCCCACTCGATCACCTCCCTTACCGTCCTGAGCTCGCCATCTGTAACCCCCGAAGGCACGCACGCCACCACTCGAGGTCCGGTCAGAAATCGGAACACCCGCCGCCGTTGCAGCTGCACTCTACGGGCAAAGTATGAGATCATCTTCTCGGTGGCCTCGAGGTCGGCTATGACCCCATCTTTCAAGGGGCGCATGGCCACAATGCTGCCAGACCCGCGCCCGAGCATCTCCTTCGCTACACTCCCTACAGCGACCACCTTGTTGTCCCCGTTGTCTACAGCGACCACCGAGGGCTCCGAGAGAACGATTCCCTGCCCCTTAACGTATATGCTGGTGTTCGCGGTGCCAAGATCGACCGCTACATCCTGCCTTACCAGGAGTCTTCTTACCATATCCCCCTCCTACTCAGCCAGGCCACAAACCTTAACTCTTGCAAAGAGCCTTCGAACTCTTTTTTGATCTAACCATCACCTATCACCTTCAACGTTTAATATGTCATGTTTTACCACCTTTAGCAATAGGAACTTCAAGCTTTTTGACGAGAGTGTTCTGAGTCCGCGGGCCCGTAACACTCGTTCGCCTGCTGGTCCGATAGACCAGCGTAATATTCAGCGCATTCTGCGTCTCTTTCTCCTTAGAGGTAGGCGGCGAGGTATGCGGTCGCCGCTTCGCTGGGGCGTGGCTCGCAGAAGAAATAACCCTGGCCGAAGTCGCACCCGAACCTCCGCAGCCGCTCGAACTGCTCGCGCGTCTCCATGCCCTCGGCGGTCACCTTCAACCCCAGAAACCTGGCGAAAGATATGATGCCCTTCACGAGCTCCCAGGGTTGCGTGTCTCCACCGAGGTCCTTGAGGAAAGATCGATCGAGCTTGAGGAAGTCCACCGGGAAGCGGTTGAGATAGGAGAGCGAGGAGTGGCCGGTGCCGAAGTCGTCTATGGCGAAGCGTACCCTGAGGGCCTTGAGCTTCTCGAACGTGTCGGCGACCGAAGGAGCTTGGTCCACCGCCACGTCCTCGGTGATCTCCAAGCTCAGGCTGCCTGGTTACAGCTCCGCTCCGGGTGTTCCCAACGCACCAGCGCCTCCATCATGGCCGGCCCGCCGCTCACCAGTTCTATCTTGGGCTGATAGTGAAGCGTGAACTCCTCCGAGGGCGATGCCGACGCTGGCGGTGACGAACACTTCCCGGTCGTCGATGACGAAAGGCTCTCGCAACGCCTACGCGAATCGCCTCGCGACACGCGTCGCCCTGTCGCGCGTGGTGACCTCGACCAGCACGGCGAACTCGTCCCCGCTCAGGTACGCAGCGGTGTCCCAAGGCCCGAGGCAGGACGAGATGCGCCCAGAGGCCTCGACGAGCAATCTATCCCCCGCCTCGTGGCCTAGAGAGTAATTGACGAGCTTGAAGTTGTCGAGATCCAAGAACAGTACCGCCACCTCGCTCCCGTGCCGTTCCGCGCGGGAGAGGGCGTGCTCCAGACGATCCGAGAATAAGGTACGGTTCGGCAGTCTGGTCAGGGGATCGTGCAACGCCCGATGGCCCAACCGCTCCTCGAGGGACTTGAGTTCGGTTACGTCCTCGACCACGAGCGTCATCGCGAGTGTGCGCCCGGAATCCTCAAACCCACATTCCGCGCAGGTTGCTCTGCGAAGAAATACAATTTTCGAAAAGCCACAAAAAGTCTCAGAAACACCTCGTTCAGCGGCTTGCTCGACCTCTGTTGCCGATATCGCGCTCGGCTTAAAACCGTACAAGAAGGCCAACTGTATGCTCGAGAGCAACATCAAGGGCAATCATTCCTTTGACACAAGTATGTGCCCACCTTAGCGGTTTATCGTCGTCCTTCTACTCCTTTCCCCTTACTCTTTTCTCCTACTGCTATTCACGGACTGCCTCTCCGAGATAGAAGGCGTGTAAGATTTAGGCTTTGGCCCTCGGCTGTGGCCGACCATATGAGAGTTTTCCGTTGGATCTCTGCTCACCTCCTTGTCTTAGTTGCTTGTTGACGGGAGGAAAGGTTAGGCATGCCAGGCGTACCTATAAGAATCCATAGGGTCTTCACAGGCCGGTCATAGTTCGGGGGTTCAGACTAAGGAGCGAGAGATGAAGAGTCCAGCAAAGAAAGGATGGAACCTCGTGGTTAATGTACCGACGCCACAGCGGAGCGCCTGCGCCGAGTACTGTGCCGCCGGCTCTCCGGACGGCGGTCCCACGACGCCCTGGTAGTCGCTCGTCGTGCTCGACTCGATGTCGACCCCGCCGCGCACATCCCTTTAGCGGGACACGGTTCTCTCAAGAAAGGTAGATCGGGCGAGTGAAAGCGATGGTTCTGGCCAGGTGCCGCTAAGGAGGGGCCCGGCAGAGGACGACGCCTACCGACGACCGCGACAGGCAATCCAACTAGGAGGCAAACGCGATGAAACGAGACCCCACAAAGAAAACCCCAGGAGCCCACAATCTTAGCCGGCGGGAGATGCTCGGTCTCCTGGGGTCAACAGCTGCGGCTGCGGCGCTGGCGGGTTGCGGTGGAGGCGGGCAATCGAGTCCGGATGAGACGACAAGTGCATCAACTGCCGGGACAATGAGCGGGACGGTTGCACAGACGTCTCCTTCCTGCGTGGTCAAACCGCAACAGACGGAAGGTCCGTATTTCGTGGACGAGAGGCTCAACCGTTCGGACATAAGGACGGATCCCTCCGACGGCTCGGTAAAAGAAGGCGTTCCGCTGGACCTGGTGTTCAACGTTTCTCAGATCGATTCTAGCTCCTCCTGTACCCCCCTCGCAGGTGGAGTAGTGAATGTTTGGCATTGTGACGCTCTGGGCCAGTATTCGGACGTACGGGACACCGCTCAGGGGTTCGATACCCGAGGACAGAAGTTCCTGCGCGGATATCAGGTGACTGACGAGAATGGAACCGCCCAGTTCACGACGATCTACCCTGGCTGGTACGAGGGCAGGACCGTCCACATCCATTTCAAGATTCGCACGGATCCCGGCTCCGAAAAGGGGTACGAGTTCACGTCGCAGCTTTACTTCGATGACGCCGTCACGGATCAGGTTCTCGCGCAGGCCCCGTACGCCACCAAGGGACCGCGCTCCTTGGAGAACGACGGAGACGGCATCTTCCGGGATGGTGGAGATGAGCTCATGCTCCCGCTAACCGAGGACGGACAAGGCTACGTGGGAACGTTCGATATTGCGCTCGAGAAGCCCTATAACACCACCTAGCATTCGTTTTCCTGGATAAATCGAAAGGAGAAGAACATGGTCATTTCCGCCATTTTTCCGGTAAGTGCGATGATAGTACTAAGGAGGGCGGACCATAAGCGCGGTCGAGGTGTGGCTCACCGGGCCCCATCGGGGTTCGTCGTTTGTGTGACTGCCGGGGAGGGTAGATAACGAGACCACCAAGGGATAGGGCAAGCGGCAGAGAGGGTGATGAAGATGGCGCAATGTCAAGTTTGTGGTAACGAGTACGATAAGGCCTTCGAGGTGACCGTGCCCGGCGAGCAACCGCGGACGTTCGACAGCTTCGAGTGTGCGATCCACGCCCTCGCTCCGAGCTGCGAGCACTGCGGCTGCAAGGTCATCGGCCACGGCGTAGAAGCTGATGGCTCCTTCTACTGCTGCGCCCACTGTGCCAGGATGGCGGGTGCGACCGGGGCGCAAGACCGGGCTTGATCCTTCCTCCGCACCCGCATGCTTGAAGGTATACTGCTTCGGGAGGGGAACGAGTAGAGGAGGTTCTGTTTTGGCGGACGTAGCCTACATCTCACGGGTGAAGATAGAGCCAGTAGAGGGGAAGATACGGCGGGCACAACTCCCGGCGGAGGAGGAGCCGGTGCTCTTCGGGGTCCACAGCGAGGTCGCCGAGCACTACGGAGTCTCGCCGGACGCGGAGGAACCGCACGCGACCACCCTCGATTACCTGGTCGCGGCGGCCGGCGGCTGACTGCTGGGCACCTTCGCCGGCGCGCTGGCGGCGCGTCAAGTTTCCTTCGATAAAGAC
>JAWWQA010000262.1:0-2589 GCA_033854695.1 Rubrobacteraceae bacterium | reverse complement strand
CTCCACCGCGTACTCCTCGTCCTCCGGTGGGGAGTAGAGATCCTTCTCCGCCGGCATCACGATTGCCTTTGCTTCTATAGCGCCCAGAGCCCTCTCGTAGTCGCCGTCGAAGCCGGGAGTCTTGCTTATGTCGCCGTTCTGCCAGGTCCAGAGCATGGTCAAGAGGTTGTTCGCATCGCGGTTATCGAGGAAGAAACCTTCCCAGAAGCCGACGAGGAAGTCCTCGAGCGAAGAGAAGCCTATTTCCCGGTATACCCGGTGCCAGTAGAAGGCCTGGGAGAAGCCCCACCCGGCGTACACCCGGGCCATCGCACGCAATCCCTTCGTGGGCTGCTCTTCGTACCAACCGTGGTTCCAGGCCGCGTCCGCGGTGAGAGCGCTCTTTACGCCTTCGAGGAAGACGATGTTGTGCTCGCTCGTCTTGGCCGAGCCGCAGAACGGTGCAATGCGCTCCACCATCTCCGGGTAGCTGACGGCCCACTGGTAGGTCTGGCCTGCGCCCATGGACCAGCCGGTGACGAGGGGGAGCTTCTCGATGCCGAAGTGCTCGGTTACGAGCTTGTGCTGCACGGTGACGTTGTCATAGACGGTCACGTTGGGGAAACGGGCCTTGTCGTAGGGGGGTGGGGTGTTGCTCGGGGAGGTGGAGAGGCCGTTGCCGAGCATGTTCGGAATGATGATGAAGTACTCGTTTGGGTCGAGCGCCATCCCCTCCCCGATCAACCACTCGTTCTCCCAGTACCGCCCGGAGTACCACGTCGGGTAGACGATAGCATTGCTCTTCCCCTCGTTCAACGTCCCGTACGTCTTGTACGCTAGCTTCGCGTCCCGCAGCGTGGCGCCTTCTTGCAGGACGACATCGCCCAAGTCGAAGACCTCGTAATCGTTCATCTATAATTCCCCTTTCCCTGGTGGACGAGAACCATTTTATCCGGTCGTGGCGGTTCCATGTACGTCAGGCTTCCAAGCGCAACTCTTCGAGGTCGAGGTCGCGCTCGATGCTGTGCATGGCCTCGTCGCCGATCACACTCGCATCGCGCAGTTCGATCAGGGTCCTGCGCTGGACTCGTAGCAACTCCCTCAAGAGGCGCTGGTAGGCGAGGGAGTGTTCCTCTATCCCGTCCTCGTCGCCGCCGTAGCGGGCACTGAAGCGGTTGCGGCGGTAGTTGTAGACCCCGCGCACCCTCTCGGCCGTGTCTTCGCGGACCCACTCCTCCGCCGCCAATTCCTCGAGGCGCGCGAGCGCGGCCTCCGCTGCTCTTATCCTGACCTTGATCTCCTTCCGTTCCCGGCTCCTGTCATCTTCGAGCCCCAGGGCCCGTATCAGGACCGGCAGGGAGAGCCCCTACACTACGAGCATCGCCATGATCACGCAGAAGGTCAGGAACAGGATGAGGTCGCGCTCCGGGAAAGGCGCCTCGCTCTCGGTGCTCAGAGGCAAGGCGAGAGCCGCCGCCACGGAGATCACGCCCCGCACGCATCCCGGTCCAGCCGATTACTACACCCTGCCTTATCGGCCGGGTAGGGTCGTCATGGCGTAAGCAGCGGCTCAACCATCGCTGAACATAGTTGGCTAAGGCGTGTCTGACAGATCGTTATGGCCCCCATGTCTTCGGGATATCCGAGGCGGCAAGTGCAGGCGTAGTTATGCTCTTAGAACGGTTACACTCAGCTGCCGGTAGGCGTCCAGACTCTCTGCCGGGACTGAGGAATCGGTCACCAGGTACGTTACCGATGGCAGTGGGGCAACCACGTACGGGAATGCCGTGTCGAGCTTCTCCGCAGAGACCAACGCCGCCACCTCGGAAGCGCAGGCAATCATCACCCGCTTGACAGCGACCTCCTCGTAGACCGGGGTGGTAAGACCCTCTTCCGGATGCAAGCCGCAGACTCCGAGTAGGCACAGATCCGCCCGGAAGGATCGTATCGTCTCCACCGCCTCCGCTCCCACCGCCACCACGGATTCCTTGTGGAGCCTGCCCCCGACCACGATCACCTCCACGCCCGGGTGCTCTGCCAGCGCGAGAGCGATCGGCGGACTGTTGGTGACCACTGTGGCGCGCAAGCCCTCCGGCAGCCGCCGGGCGACCTCTAACGTGGTGGTACCGGCGTCGAGGAAGACCACCTGCCCATCCTCGACTAGATCTGTAGCGACTTTGGCGATCTCGGACTTGGCCTCTGGCTCGTGCTCTAGCCGCCCCGTGTAGCTCACCGGGATCGGCGGCCGGGGAAGTGCGCCACCATGCACCCGCTGGAGTTTGCCTGCCGCGGCGAGCTCGCGGAGATCGCGCCTGACGGTGTCCTCCGAAACGCCTAAGGACGCACTGAGGTCCACCGCCAGGACTTTCCCTTCTTCCTCTAGCCGATCCAGCACCAGCATGTGTCTCTCGCTCTTCAGCACTCCCTGCTCTGCTCCTTCTTCACGTACGCTGCCTACCAACGGCCCGTGCCGCCACAGCGTCGTCCAGCATTGTACATCTGGCGTAGTTTTATTGCACAATATTGCTTGTTTTTTCTTGAATGTGCAATAACAAGCATGTACTATGCCACCAGCACGACGCGTCCGCAAAGACGAGGGTAAGGGTTCAT
>JAWWQA010000261.1:0-4935 GCA_033854695.1 Rubrobacteraceae bacterium | reverse complement strand
GATATCCTGAGCGGTTCTCGTTGACAATCTTTGTCCTTGACAGTATTTTATCGCTAGAGGAGGTTGTGGCATGGATAATAAGCCAGCGGGCGGGGACCAGGACGCGCTCGCGCGTGCCCGGGAGACCATCGCACGGCAGCAGGGGGAGATCGAACGCCTCAAGCGCCGGCTTGCGGACGAGCGGTTCACCGAGGATCTGCAGGAGGCGCTGACCCTTGCCGCTACCGCGGGCACCATCGCCTCCCCGATGACCCACTCGCGGCTTCTGGAGATGATCGTCGAGACGGCGGCGCATGTAATCTACGCACGGGCCGCTGCCCTTTTCCTTATAGATGAAGAGGCACAGGAGCTAATCTTTGAGGTCGCCCTGGGATCTAAGGCGGAAGAGGTCAAGAAGTTTCGCGTGCCGTTAGGTCACGGCATCGCCGGGCTCGTCGCCGTGAGCGGCCAGCCGATGGCGGTTTCGGATGCCGACAGAGACCCACGCCAGGCCGCCGACATTGCCCGGGACGTCGGCTACACCCCACAGAGCATCCTCTGCGTTCCACTCTTCTACTACGATCAGGTTATCGGCGTACTCGAGCTTCTCGACAAGGAGGGGGCTTCCTCCTTCAGCGCCACGGATATGGAGGACCTGGGGCTCTTCGCGAACCAGGCCGCCGTCGCCATCGAGCAGTCCCGAACTAACCGCAACCTCGCAGCGTTCCTTGGTGAGGTATTGCAGTCGCTAGGCGGGACTACCGACGGCCGCGGAGAGAGGCTCCAGGAGCGGGCTCGGGACTTCGCGAACCGTATCGAAGAGGACGTTGCTTTCCGCCAGGCGTTCGACCTGGCTCGCTTGGTGCAGGAGATCGCCCACCAGGGGGAGAACGAGCTGAACGGCTGCCGGGCGATCCTGCGCGGCTTCGCGGAGTACCTGCGCTCGAGACCGGAGCCGCTCGGCGAACTGGGAGACACGCTATGAGGGAGAGGCGCCCCGCCTGGTCCTCGGCTTTCACCTCCGACGCTCTGCAGATGCTCAGGCGCATAGGCCCGCTAGACGATATAGACCCGGAGTGGGCTTGGGGGGGCAGCACAGGTAGGAGCGTGAAGGTGGCCGTGATCGATTCCGGTGTCGACGCCGTCCACCCTGCGGTCGGCCGGGTCGAGGGGTACGTGGCCATTAGCGAGGAACTCGGCGGGCTGGTCTACGACACCGCGCCGCACGAGGACGTATTCGGTCACGGCAACGCCTGCGCGGGCATCATCAAAACCCTCGCGCCGGAGTGTGAGATCTACAGCGTCAGGGTCCTCGGGCCAAATCTTTCCGGCCGAGGTAGTGTCCTCGCCGCCGGGCTGCGCTGGGCCATTGAGAACGGCATGCACGTCTGCAACTTATCCTTGAGTACGTCGAAAAGAGATTTTTTCGGGGTGCTCCACGAGCTGGCCGATCGGGCCTACTTCGGCAACGTGATGCTGGTGGTTTCCGCGAACAACATGCCCGGCCCCAGCTACCCCGGCACATACGCCTCCGTCTTCTCGGTGGCCTCGCACGACATCCCGGATCCGTACCTCTACTACTACAATCCCAACCCGCCGGTCGAGTTCGGGGCGTACGGGATCGACGTGCGGGTAGCCTGGTTGGACGGGGGATGGTTTACAGCGACCGGAAATAGCTTCGCCACGCCACACATCGCAGGTCTAGTAGCGAAGATCCTCGGCAAACACCCGGACCTGACGATCTTTCAAATGAAGGCCGTACTCCGAGCCCTGGCCGCCAACGTGTCGGGTGAGGACGAGCGGACGCACCCAGAGCCAGAACCGGTCGAGGCTGGGGAAGACTAGCCCTCGCTTCGGCACAGGTGGCAACCCCTTGGGAGAGGAGATCGAAGATGAGCGCTTTCTATGACAGCCGGAGAGCGGGGGCCACCCCGCGCTATGGACCGGCAGGTCTCCACCCGGCCTCGCCGGACCGTGGTAGGGTGCGGGGAGGTTCGTTATGAGCACTACTTCCAGTAGGGACCCACACCTGCCTTTGCAGTGGCAGGAGTACCGGTCGGCGCACTTCGTCTTCTGGTTCATACCAGGCTCCCAGGCCGAGAAGAATGTGACGGCCTTAGCTTCCAGTCTGGAGGTTCTCCGGGACGCAACGGTGAATGGCCTCGAGCTCAAAGACCTGCCCGACGGGCAGCTTCAAATCTACCTGAGCGACGTGCCCTTGAGTGAAATGCCTGGTGCTCGACCCACGGAGGGAAGACAAGGCGACAGTCAAGTCTACGAGGCGGAGGGCAGACAGATACTTGCTGTTTACCTGTCAGACGCACCCGGCGGAGTGTTGGAGCGCGCCCTCGTGGAGCTGCTACTTACCTCTTCACTGGGGATAAGTGCCGATCGGTCCGCGATGCTCCTAGACGGGATGATGGGTTATGCCGCGCAACGGACCGGCGAATTCGACCTGGCCGAACTCAACTCGAGGCTACTCAATCTACAAAGCGAAGGACAGCGCATCGTCCTGGACGACGTTCTGCGGGGACCGACCGGTGAGGCGCAGCAACTGTACTATCAGGTCGTCGCCTCGTTCGTCATTTTCTTGCTCACGACCTACGGCGTGGAATCTTTCAAACGGTTCGCTCTGGAGTTCGATCCCGATACCCCAGACCGCGCGTCGGAGGCCGCCTACGGGAAGTCGATGGCCGAACTGGAGGAGGAATGGCACGAAATCCTGCAGCAGACGCGGTCGTCTGCGCCGGATCAGATGGAGCCGCCCGGGCCGGGTGTCATGGAGTTCTTGCGAGGTGCCCTCTCCTACCTGCGCCCCTACTGGGGGCAGGAAGCGCTCATACTGCTGGCAGCGGTGGTCGGCGCGGCCTTCACAGTCGTCCTGCCACTCGCCTTCGGGTGGGTCATAGATGCCCTAAGAGCGGACGATTACAGTTATCTCTGGCCCATCGTGATCGGTGTGGTCGCTCTCTTCGTCATACAGATCCCCGCCCTGCTAGGTCAGGACTACTTCGGTGCTCGCGTAGGGGCGAACGTCATGAACGACATACAATACAAGATGTTCGACCATCTACAGCGGCTCTCCACGGACTATTACTTCCGCACCAGGCCGGGGGACATCACCTCACGTTTCACCAACGACCTCGCCCTCCTAAGCATGGCGCTGATGCAGACGCTCCCCCTGTTGGCCAGGCTCGCCGTTACGTTCATCGGCAGCCTCATCTCCCTCTTCTTCTTGCAAGGGTTGCTCGCCCTGCTGGTGGTGCTGACACTGCCTATTTTCCTCATACTCCCGGTGCGGTTGGGGGGGGTAGCCGCCAGGGCTACCCACGATATGCAGCAGAACCGTGCGATGGTTACCAGCACCTTGCAGGAGAACGTTGGCGCCCAACAGGTCATCAAGGCTTACAGCCTGCAAGAGGTATCGCTCGGCAGGTTTCGAGACCAGCTCGACCAGCTGGGCCGCAGCGTGGCACGCGGTGGTTTCCTCAGCTCTCTGCCGGGGACGACCACGAACCTGAGCCTGCTCCTCATCCAGGTGTTGGCGCTGGCCGGCGGCGCAGTAGCGGTTTTCTACGGCGCCTTAGGGGTGGGTGCCCTGGTGAGCTTTCAACTCCTTCTAGGCGGCGTGACCGGACCGATGCTGTCGATCACCAGCATATGGCAGATACTGCTTCAGTCTTCGGTTGGGATGCAGCGAATAAACGAGCTGCTGGACGAGCCGCCCAAGATCGTGGACGCGCCCGACGCGAGTGATCTAGGGCGGTTCTCCCGTGAGATCCGCTTCGAGGACGTAACCTTCAGCTATACCGGCGAGCAACTAGACCTGCGCGACGTGAACCTGACGATCCTGGCAGGCCAATCCGTCGCGTTCGTGGGGCCCAGCGGCTCTGGCAAGAGCACGATCCTGAACCTGATCATGCGCTTCTACGACCCCAAGGCGGGCGCCGTGACCATAGATGGACAAGACCTGCGGCAGGTTACTCAGAAATCGCTGCGAAGCCAGCTCGGGACCGTCTTCCAAGATACGTTTCTCTACAACGCCACCGTACGCGAGAACATAACCCTGGGCAAGCTCGATGCGACCCATGAGGAGGTAGAGGCGGCGGCCAAGGCAGCCGAGATCCACGATTTCATCCTGACTATGCCCCAGGGGTACGACACGCCGGTGGGCGAGCGTGGTGGGCAGCTCTCGGGTGGCCAGCGCCAAAGGATCGCCCTCGCGCGTGCCATTCTCTATGACCCGGCGATCCTCGTTCTCGACGAGCCCACGTCCGCGCTGGACCCGCGGACCGAGGCCGCCGTCAATGCCACATTGCACAAGCAGGGGCAAGGACGCACGGTTATCACCGTGACCCACCGGCTCTCGTCGGTCGTGGACGCCGACCGTATCTTTGTGCTCGAGCGTGGACAGGTAATCGAGCAAGGCACCCACGAGGAGCTGCTGAACACGCGGGGCCTTTACTATCGCCTGTGGGGGCAGCAAAACGGCTTCGCGGATGCCGAGCGCGTTGGTGTCGAGGCGTCGCGTCTCCGGGCGATCCCGTTCTTCGAGAACCTGGACGAGGCCTTGCTCTCTGCTCTCGCCGAACGTTTCGTCGTGGAGCGCCACACCGAAGGACATACGATCTTCGAGGAGGGAGATCCGGGGGACAAACTGTACTTCATCGATCGTGGGGAGGTGGAGGTGATGGTCACCGGGCCGACCGGGGAGAAACGGCGCGTAGCGCTGCTCAGAGACGGGGACTATTTTGGGGAGATAGCGTTGCTTGAGGACGTGCCGCGCACGGCCACCGTTCGAACGCGAGCACCGAGTATCTTGCTCGGCCTGGATCGCGAACAGTTCCTCGACCTCTTGGGAGCCGTACCTGAGCTGCGCGTCGCCTTCGAGCGCGGGGTGGAGGCACGCCGCCGGGCTAACCTTGCCGCCTTGCAGGAAGTCGTACAGGTAGGTGG
>JAWWQA010000260.1:0-7533 GCA_033854695.1 Rubrobacteraceae bacterium | reverse complement strand
CTACGTGCCGGCGAGCGAGAACCAGCCCGCGCCCACATCACCTACGCCCAGCAACCCGCCTCGGAGACCAAGCTGCGCGCCAGCCGCCTGGCCGAAGCGTGGGCCGCCGCCAGCGTGGGGGTGATGCTTATAGTCTTCTTCTTGGTGTTTTGGTACGAACGAGGGGTGTACTTGACCTTCGCCCTGGCCGGCAGCATCGCCTTGTTCTTGTCCGTCGAGGCGGGATTCCGCGGCCGGCTGACCAACCTGGTGACCAGCGCAACCATAGGTCTCGCCGTGGTGGCGGCACTGGTCCTCGTCTACAACTTCTTCTGGGACATCGTCGTTGCTATCGTGTTGATCTTAGGCATCTACATCCTGTGGGATAACCTGCGAGAGCTTCGAAGGTAAGCCGGAAGCGGGAGATCTCAGAGACTAGCCGCTTCTCTCCCGCAGCTGTCCTTCACGTGGGACGGCGAAAGCAGAGAAGCTGTCGAGATCCGCCGCGAGCCGGTTCTGGATCGAACCACATGCCAGAGCGCAGAGCTCATAGATCGACTCGTCCGTTATCCTGTAATAGGCGTTGAGCCCTTGCTTCCTGCGCCCTACGACCCCGGCATCAAGCAGCATACCCAGGTGCTTGGAGACGTTCGCCTGCAAACCCCCGGTGTCCTGTACGAGCTCTGAGACGCTCTTCTCTCCGTCCATGAGAGAGTAGATCAGCTTTAGCCTCATCGGCTCCGAGAAGACCTTGAACCGCTCGGCCAGCATCTTAAGGGCGTCCTCGGACAAACGCTCTTTCTTGTACTCGCTCATCGTGCTCCCCATATATAACCGTATCTCGAAGATTCCAAATAATTATACAGCAACGTTACCGGGCACCTTTGCATCCTTCACTACCGACATCCTCTGAGCAGTAGGGCGCACACATGACGCTCGACGCGAAGGTGGTGAAAGAGTACCGGTACACGGAGGACAAGCCCGGCGAAATGAGGGGATACTTTCGACTTCCGGCAGATGGCGCTCCCGGCCTCGGAGTGGGGATAGTGGGACTAAGAAGCACACTGGCTTCTCGGATGAGGCCCAGGAGATAGACGGTGAGGGCATGATGCCAGCTCCCCAACACAGCGAAGCTTCGACGACCCTCCGGGTGAGGGAGAAGCAACTCTGTTGCGCTTCCCTCTGTAACTGTAGCAAACTATGAGGCGAAGACCCTGCAACGAGAGGAACTTTCGCATGAACTCGGACGGCGGGCCGGCGAACCGCGAGAACGAAACCGCAAGGATCGAGGCGTTCAGCGACGGGGTTTTCGCCATCGCGATCACGCTCTTAGTCATAGAGATCGGGGTGCCCCACCTCGACAACGGGCCGGAGGGCACTACCCTTTTCGGAGCTTTGATCGGGCAATGGCCCTCGTACCTCGGGTACGTTATTAGCTTTCTGCAAATCGGTGTCGTCTGGGCTAACCACCACAACAGATTCACGTACATTGTGCGCTCCGATCACATCTTTCTCTTCTTGAACATCTTGTTTTTGATGTGCGTGGCCTTCATCCCTTTCCCCACCGCCCTACTCGCCGAGTATATCGAGAGCGAAGAACGTACCATTGCGGTCGCCGTCTACACCGGTACCCTGGCCGTAACCGCGGTCTGCTTCACCTTGCTCTGGTACTACGCCGCAAACGGTTACCGCCTGGTGAACCGCAGCCTCGACCCGGCCACGCTCCGAGCGATGACGCAACGCTACATAGCCGGCATGGTACTCTACATAGTCACCTTCGCTCTCACTTTCGTCAACTCCGTGCTCAGCCTCGCTCTAGTCGTCAGCCTCGCCCTACTCTTTGTCCTTCCCGAGCCCGGGAGCCGCCCCAGAAAGCCCGAAGCTTCCGCCGAAGACGACCGGGCTACTACCGAGAAGCCAGACGAGGCTTAGACGTCAAGCTGCCGCTTCGTTACTGGATGCGCCCCGATCAACGTCTCACAGCCCTCGTATTCCTCCACCCAGGTCTCGTAGCGCCCCTGTGGCAAAAGCTCTCGTACATACAGATCTATGGCCGCCCGGTAGACCGCGGGCTCTAGGGCACGGCGTGCTGTGGCCGCCGCTTCCTCGAAGACTTCGACGTCTACCCACAGTGGCCCGCTGGGGCATAAGGCGAGCTGCTCATCCCGAAGAGGCAGGTAGCCAGAAGTAGCACTAGCTGGGGCAGCGGGGTCGAGAGTGCAGCGGACGACGTGTAAGTTCTGCCGGAACCGGGCGAACGTCGTTTGCCATATGGGCATGCCGACGTGACCGGAGACACCGCGTCCCGGGAAGGGCAATCCGTCCAGAGGTCGGGAAGGGATTAGGATCGTCGTTTGCGCGAGGCCGCTGGCTTACGGCTCTCGTGGGCGTATTTCGCGGCGCCTATATGGAGGGTCGGGTAAAGAATCATGGCGAGCGGGATCGGGAGCCAGAAATTGAAGAGGCGGTAGCCCAGGACCGGGATGGCAGCCTCGTAGCCGACACCGAACAGGGCAAGAGTGCCGAGCATGGTAGCCTCGAAGACCCCGAGACCACCGGGGGTCAGCGGAAGCGAGCCGAAGGTGGTTGCCACGCCGTAGGCTACAAGCAGCTCCACCGGGTTTGCGTCCACGCCGAAGGCGACGAAGATGATCAGTAGACACAGAGCGTCGAAGCCCCAGTAGCCGAGAGCGAGAACTCCGAGCTTGAGTGCTGCAATAGGATGGCCAAGGAGCTGCTCGCGCAGGGCACGCATCTCCGCCTGGAGGTAGATGACTGTCCTTGCAGCCCGCATCTCCGTCCTCTTGCGAGACCATTCCCTGCGGAAGAGCCGGCCTAAAGCGTAGAAGAAACGGGTCAGGAGACGCCGGGCGGAGAGTGGCCAGAGGTAGGCCAGGTAGCTCAGGATAACCAAACACAGCGTGAGGATGAAGGCGACGAGCGCGGCAGTCGTCGTCGCCCGGCCGAGGGCGTGATCCAGGGTAAGATACAGCAGGCTCCCGAGGAAAATGATTCCCAGGGTCCCGTAGACGAGGACGGCGATGGTTGCCACGGCGAGCCCTATGCGCGCCGGTCTTAAACCGCGGGATCTCAACCCGGTGTAGGTTACGGCAGCCGCCGAACTCCCCCCGCCCGGCAGCACGCGAGCGGCCCCGTGCTCGGTGAGGGCCAGCCGGAACATGAACCAGCGCCCGAGCCCCACACGCCGCCTCTTGGCAGATGCAGCAAGCCCCACCGCCGCCCCCGCCGAACGTCCGAGCAGCTCGGCGTAGCATATCTGGCTCGCGAAGAAGGCCAGAAATGCCGCCGCAAGCAGCGAGCGCGAGGACTCCGCGATGAGGACGAGCGAGCGTCCTATTCCCGGTATCTGAGGCAGGATAAGGTGCAGCGCAAGCCCGATGGAAGCCAGGTACAACACGCTTCTCAACAGGGTCCTAGTAGGCACCGCTCCCCCACCCCGAACGGCAAGGCACCGCGAATATTATCCTCGCAAGAGCAACCCACTCAAAGGAAAAAACGTACACCCCGCAAGTTTAGAACGTCGAGGCTTTATCGGCGACCGCTAGACTGAAGATCGGCAAGAAGACACGTCTCACGGTCTAGCGGACAAAGTCTGTGTCCTTGCTCAGACCTTTAATGTAGGAGGCGATTAGCCTGGCACAGTTTTCGAGGTCTTCGAGGGTCACGATCTCGTTAGGCGAGTGCATATAGCGGGTGGGGACCGAGACGAGCCCCGTAGCTATACCCGCGCGGGTGAACTGTATAGCGTCCGCGTCCGTACTGGTGGAGCGCGAGTCTGCCTCGAGAGTGTAGGCTATCTCCGCCTCTTCCGCAGCGGCAATGAGGCCCTCGGTGATAATGGGGCTCAGGTTCGCGGCCCGGGTTATGACGGGTCCGCTCCCCAAGGCGTGGTCGCCGTGCTCGTTCTTGGGGATGCCGGGGGTATCGGTGGCGTGGGTAACGTCCACGGCGATCGCCGCGTCCGGGTCGAGCCCGAAGGCGGCGCCACGCGCCCCGTAGAGACCTATCTCCTCCTGCACGCTCGCCACCGCGACGACCTCCGCCGCCAGCCCCTCTTCCTCGGAGAGTAGCCGCAGAGCTTCGAGGACGACGAACGCGCCCGTACGATTGTCCAGGGCGCGGGAGGCGAGGCGACCGTTCGGTAGCTCGAGGATGTGCTGGTCTATGACAGCGACGTCGCCGACCCTGATCCGTTCTTTCGCCTCGTCACCCTCTTTAGCGCCGATGTCGATCCAAAGGCTCTTTATCTCGGAGACTTTTTTGCGCTCCTCGGGTTCCATGACGTGGATGGCCTTCTTACCGATGACACCGGGGACCTCGCCGTTCTTCGTCTGCACGAGAACCCTCTGCCCCACGAGGACTTGCGGGTCCCATCCGCCCACGCCCTGAAAACGGAGAAGCCCCTGGTCCTCTACGTGGGTGATCATGAGACCGATCTCGTCTATGTGCCCGGCGAGCATCACTCTGGGCGTGCCACCCCCATTCAAGGTAGCGAATGAGTTGCCCATACTATCGCCCCGGATCTCGGCAAACTTCTCGGCCTCCGTCCGCCAGGCCTTGGCGACTGCCCCCTCGTAGCCGCTCGGCCCCGGTATGGAGAGCAGGGTCTTCAAGAATTCGTACGATGTGTCCCTCATGTGGTCCCTTCTAAGTGGTGCGAGGATTTGGCCAGGTGTTCAGGCGATGCTCCGCCAGCATATCAGATCAACAGGTTACTCTAAGCCCGAATCGGTAACTCCCGACGCTCCGGCCATCTTTCCCGACCAGCGTATAAGGGATGGCGAACTCGAACGGTTCCAAAAACGGGTTTGGGTCGAGCCGCAGGGTCCGACGATCCTCCCAGACGGGCTCAAACTTCGCACCCTCGAACTTGAAGCCGTTCCTGTACCATGGGTGATCGTTCCGGCCTGGCTCGTTCAGGCAAACGAAGAGCGACATATCATCGCACAGCCGCAGCAGGCGGAGATTGTGCTCCAGGTTGCCCAGCTCCTCCCCAGTCATTGCGTCTTTGATCTTGCGCTGGCGTCCAGCCTCACTCTCCCGGAACCTGGCCTCGGGTTCCGAGTCACCAACCAGTGCAGTGTAGTGCATGCTGCACAGACACGCCGCATAAGGGCTTTGTGCTTCCAGGAAGTTCAGTCCCTCTTCGTAGGCTTGGAGCCTGGGTTTGATCGGGTAGTCCGTGAAAGAGTAGGGCTTGCCCGTCTCCTCGTTCCAGCCCACGGACTCGTCCAGAGCTTGCCAGCCTATATCGTGATTGGCTATTGCGTAGAGGGTAGGCTCCATCGGTCGAGGTCTCTCAGCCCAACGCCGCGCAAATTCGCCGGAGATCAAACCGTGCTCGTGCTGCTTTATGAGCACATAAGAGTCGTCCCTCTCCTGGACGATCACAGCCTCACCCCACTCGCACTATCCACCACACACGCCTGAACCACACACCGTGGCGATCGCACTAAACCTGCCACCCCCAAAAAGCGGCCAAGCTGGATGCTGACAAGCTGACTGCTTTATAACACCGGCCGCCTGTCAACGGCGAGAGGCGACAAAAGGGCCTTGTCTTCGAGAAACGCGCCCTGGACCTCGTCAAAAAGATCCTCGGGCACTGTAGCAAGCAGGAGAGCAAAACCGGCCGGAAAGGTCGTCTCCCACTCCCCGGCGAAGTGCTCGGGCATACCGAGGCTCAGGATCCTTTTCTGGAGGTGGGAACGGCGGTGGTAAATGATGAGACCAACCACTGAGACGACGGTTAGCATCGCCTGCACTACAAGACCGGTCCAAAGGTGCACGACTCCCATGAGAAAGCATACAGTAGAGGCCGAGAAGAAGGTGCTCGCAAACTCCAACCACTGCCGGCGCGAGAGACCGCTCTCCACGCTCTCCACGTGGGCCTCCGTAAGGACGGCTTGCGCCAAACGCTTGTCTCGCCGCCGCGTCAGCACGACGATGGAGTCAGGTGCAAGGTCCAACGTTTCGAGCCGATCCCCGAGCCCCTTGAGAGACCGGACATTCGGAACAACGGCTCCAACAGTATAGTAGCGTGGGATGCTCATGCCGTGTTGAGTGTACTAAATCTATTAGACTACCCAAGTGTACTGAATTACCAGGGCTAAGGTTCCACGCCCTGCCGACCGCCGGCGCGCGAGGTGCGCTTCGAGCATATGGTCGCAGGGCAGGGTGCTTGAAGACTAAAAGGAAGGAGGCGCAGGCCGCTACGCCAGAGGCGATACGGTAACGTTCGACGCTGCCTCAGCGTTGCTGGACGACCCGAACTACTGGACCCAGTGCTGGATGACAGCCGTGTGGGTACGCAAGCAGCTAGCGTGAGGGCGTTTGGTGATGCATGAGAGACGGGCCGGGGCTTTTTACACCCCGGCCCGGTTAGCAGGCTTGCTTGTTTACTAGCCGCGATCTACTCTCTATCTAGGAGGCGGGCGCGTTCGGTGAGCCGGTCACGTGGCTGTTGGGGGGAAGCATCACGTCGTCCCAGTGTTGGTTCACCGCTGGCCCGGAGAAGAAGCCGATCACTTGCAGAGGCTCTGAGCCTGTGTTGGCCAGGTCATGCCATGCCCCCTCGGGCAGAACGACTACGTCGCCGGTCGCCACCGGGCGGTTGCCGTCATCGAGGAGCAGCTCCCCGCTCCCTCCGGCGATGAACTGTGTCTCCTCGACGGTGTCGGTGTGGCGCCCGAGCCGCTCGCCGGGGGCGATCGCGAAGTAGATGGTCGCCGAGTGGCTGGAGCCCGCGCCGCCGTAGGAGAAGAAGGCACCCAACCAGCGGACCTTACCGTCGTCCGCCGCGTGGAACTCGGCGAGATCCAGACTGGCGATGTTCTTTGGTTCTGTCATAAGTACCTCTCTCTTCTTTAGATGCTTCCGCCCACTGTTGTGAATACTCACTCAAATCGGAGTGCTTGGCAAGCCCTAAGAGTGGTGTTTACAACCTATAGAGATTTACAATCTATAGAGATCCTTGGCTCCCTCCCTACGATTTTACGGCTCGAGCTATGAGTTCCACACCTTGCTCCTGCGATTTTTGTATAGCACGTGGCGGGGAGGGCCTTTACGCCACGGCCAGGACGGCTACTGCTATCGCGGTTCCGATAAGCAGACCGGCGAGCACATCGAAGGGATAATGAACGCCGAGGTACATGCGGGAGAGGGCGACGAGGACGCCCGAGAGGACAAAAACGGGAGCGAAGGCAGGGTAGACGGCGGAGAGGGTTATGGCGCCGGCGGCGGCGGTCGCAGAATGTCCCGAAGGGAATGAGCTCGAGGAGGGCGTCTTTATGAGGGGGGCTATCTCGGTGTCGGAGATGTAGGGACGAGCACGATTGAACAAAAACTTCGCGCCCTCAGCGACCATCCAGGAACCCGCGGTAGCTACCCATGGCACGAGAAGGTTGTAGGGTTCGCGGCCGCTTGTGAGGAAGGCAACGGCGGCGATCACACCCCACAGCGCACCCGCTCTCCCGGCGATGGTGAAAGTACGCATCACCGATGTGAACGGCGCCCACTTGAAGCGAAAGATCGCCC
>JAWWQA010000259.1:0-6808 GCA_033854695.1 Rubrobacteraceae bacterium | reverse complement strand
GCACGTCGCCGTCCTCCCCATAGCGGGCGACCAGGTCGGCGACGTGGTTGCCAACCATCCCCCCGAACCACCGGCACTGGTCTCGCTGGTGGCCGAGATCTTCCCCAACGTAGGCCGGTGCGGCGACGCAGATCTTTACGTCTTTAGGGTCCCGTCCCGCCGCGACGGCCGCGTCGTGGACGTGCCTCATGGTCCACTCCAGGAGCACGGGATCGGCGAGCTGCAGGATGAAGCCGTCAGCTTTGCGCCCGATCACACTTAGCGCCTTCGGTCCGTAGCCCGCCATCCACACGTCGAGTTTGCTATCCCTAACCCAGGGAATCTTCACCCTGGTGCCACCGTAGTCCACCTCCCTTCCCTCGGCCAGGTCCTTTATGACGTGAATGGCTTCTTCGGTCCGGGCAAGCGTGGTCGGTTTCTTGCCGAGGACACGCATCGCCGAGTCGCCCCGGCCGATGCCACAGATGGTGCGGTTGCCAAACATCTCGTTGAGCGTTGCGAAGAGAGAGGCAGTTACCGAAGGGTCTCGCGTAGCCGGGTTGGTGACGAAGGGGCCGACCATGATCCTCTCCGTAGCCGAGAGCATCTGCGAGTAGATCACATACGGCTCCTGCCACAGAATGTGCGAGTCGAAGGTCCAGGCGTGCGTGAACCCGAGCCGTTCGGCCCTTTGTGTCAACTCAATAACACGCCAAGCTGGAGGGTCTGTCTGAAAGGTTACGCCGAAGTCCATGCGCTCTCCTGTTCTGCTGGCTTAGTGGAGCGTGACCGGAAAGCCGCGCCTCGCACAACTGTGCACTACTCTGGGACGGCTTCCCGATCCTCGGCTATCTCGGGGGCGCGGCCGGGGATCAGGTTCAAGAGCAGGTACGCGGCCCCTGCCACGAAGAAGGTAAAGAACAGGCCGTAGTTGTAGAGGCCTTCGATCAGGCCGGGGTTCTCGAAGACGCCGCTGAAGTTTGGGGTTGTAGCGGCTCTTAGGAAACCGGGTACGACGGGTATCACGCCGATGAAGACCGCTAATATGGCTTTCCAGTTCCAGCCGCCGGAGTAGGCGTAGCGGCCGTCGGGCTTGTAGAGTTCGGCGACGTCGAGCCGGCGGCGACGTAAGATCCAGTAGTCCGCGATCATGACGGCTCCGATCGCGCCAAGCAGGCTTCCGTAGCCGACGAGCCAGGTAAAGATGTAGGCGCCGACGTTCTCGAAGAGCACCCAGGGGAACGAGACGATGCCCAGGATCGCAGTGATTATGCCACCAGTCTTGAACGAGATGTACTTCGGCGCCAGGTTCGAGAAGTCGAACGACGGAGAGACGACGTTCGCGGCCATATTCGTCGAGATCTGGGCGAGCACGATGACGATCATAGCGATGATCAGGACGAGGGGGTAGTCGCTGGCGAGCCGCGTGACGAGCACCACAGGGTCCCAGATCGCCTCACCGTAGACTACCACCGTGGCCGCCGTAACCGCGATACCGATAAAGCTGAAGGCCGTCATCGTGAGGGGGAGGCCCAGGGCCTGTCCGAGAACCTGGGAGCGCTGGCTTTTTGCGTAGCGGGTGAAGTCCGGTATGTTGAGGGAGAGCGTGATCCAGTAGCCTACGTTGGCCGCCAGAGAGGGCCAGAAGAGCGGCCAGAACGGGGCCTGGCCCTGTTGCAGCTGCGCGGAGGTCGAGAACACGGTGACGATGCCCCCACCGGCGGTAAAGCCCCACACAAGGAGGGCGAGGCTGCCCCCGATCAGGAGCGGCGCGGAGTAGGATTCGAACCATTTGACGCCCTCGATGCCGCGCAGGATGATCACGAGCTGTATCGCCCAGAAGACGAAGAAGGCTATGAACGCGTGCCCGGGCATGTTCGCCCAGCCACTCCACGCGGCGGTCGTGAGAGCGTCGACAGCCAGACCCCCGATCCAGGTCTGTATCCCGAACCAGCCGCAAGCCACCAGAGCCCGGGCCATCGCTGCGAAGTTCGCGCCGCGTACTCCGAACGAAGCACGCACGAAGACAGGGAAGGGTACGCCGTACTTGGTTCCTGCGTGGGCGTTTAGGAGCATCGGGATCAGGACTATGATGTTTCCTAGCGTGATGGTGAGCAGCGCCTGCCACCAGTTCATCCCGGCGGCCATGAGACCCGAGGCCAGAGTGTACGTGGTTATTACTATCGCCATCCCGATCCACAGCGCCGCGATGTTGTAGGTGGTCCAGGTACGCTCTTCGGGCCCCGTGGGGGCCAGGTCCTCGTTGTAATAGCTCGACCCGCTGACCTCCGCCTTCAGGCGGGCGAGCCGCGCCTCGTCGCTTACCGCCAGATCCCTGAACTCTTCCTGCGCCAAGATGCTCACCTTTCTTTCGGAGTTCTTACGCCTCTCTAGCTACCCAATCAATCGTCCGCACCGCGAGCCTGTGCAGCGTCTGGACAGATAGCTCCAGATCCTCCTCCGGCGTGTCCTCGTCCTTCGTGTGGCTCAGGCCCTTGAGGCTCTTCACGAACAACATGACCGTCGGCATCAACCGCGCCATCTCCGCCGCGTCGTGCAAGGGTCCGGAGGGCAGACGGTGAGATTTGCCGGCCACCTCGTTCACGGCCTCCTCGGCCAGCTCGATGAGGTCCTCGTTAAACGGTATCGGCTCAATCTGCCAGAGCCGCTCCCACTCGACCGAGACGTTCTCCTCCCCGGCGACCTTCTCGCTCGCCTCCTTCGCCGTCTCCAGCATGTCGGCGAGCACGCCGGCGTCCAGGGCGCGCTGGTCCAGGGACATCTCGCACCACCCATTGAAGGCCGTGACTATCCCCGGGCTGACGTTTACGAAGCCGACCGTGCCACGCACGTCGTCCCTACGCGCGGCATCGTCCCGGAATGTGATCGCCGACCGGGCCGCCGCGATGAAGGCATCCCGGCGCACGTCCATAGGTGTCGAGCCGGAGTGGGCGTGCTGGCCGGTAAAACGTACCGCGTGCCGTTCAACCCCGAAGGTCCCGAGGACCACCCCGAGTGGCAGGTCCATCCGCTCCAGCACAGGCCCCTGCTCGATGTGCAGCTCCAGGTAGGCTGCAGCGTTTCGGAGCTGCTCGTTCGCCTCGTTCACCCTGTCGAGCTCGACTCCCTGTTCGGCGAGGGCGTCGGGCAGCGCAACGCCGTCCTTGTCCTTGAGGTTGCGTACGTCGTCGGGCTTGAGTGTTCCGGCGGCGGCGCTGGAGCCGAAGAGGCTGCGACCGAAGCGGGCACCTTCTTCGTCGGCCCAGTCCACGAGACGTAGAGTTACCGGACGTTTCTGGGGGGCGAGCACCCGGAAGACCTCGAGAGCGGCGATGGTGTTCAGGGCGCCGTCGAGCCAGCCGCCGTTCGGGACCGAGTCTATGTGGCCACCAAGAAGGACAGAATGTTCGGAGTCGCCGGGGGCGGTGGCCCAGAGGTTCCCGGCCTCGTCGAGCTCGACCTCGCAGTCGATCTCGTCCAGCTTCTCCTTGAGCCAGTTTCGCGCCTTTACCCACTCGTCGGTCCAGGCGACCCTCCGGGCACCGTCGGGGCCACCGGTGAGGTCGGCAAGCTCCTTCAGCTCCTCGATGGTGCGGCGGGAGTCTACCTGTTCTACGGATTCCATGAGCTCATCCCACCTTCTCTCTCGTCTCGATCCAGGCGAGCGACTCTTCGAGGATGTCTGCCGCTTCTTTGGCAGCCTCAAGCGTGACTATCAGGGGCGGCGAGATACGAATGGTGTTCGCCTTGATGCCACCCTTCCCGACGAGCAGACCCCGCTCTCGGCAGGCCTCAAGGAAGCGGACCGCCGCCTGCGGGTCCGGCTCCTTGCCAGCTGCGACGAACTCTATACCGAGCATAAGGCCCCGGCCCCGCACCTCTCCGACGGCCGCGCTCTTCTCGGCCATCTCCAGCAGACGACCCTTCAGATAGCCCCCCACCTCGGCGGCGTTCTTTTGCAGGTCGTTGTCCAGGATGTAATTCAGGCTGGCAAGGGCGCCTGCGGTCGAGAGGTGGTTGCCGCCGAAGGTTGAGAGGTGGAGGTTCGGGGCGATGGACTCCACAATCTCTGCTCGCCCCATCACCGCCCCGATGGCGAGCCCGTTCCCGAGGCCTTTCGCCATCGTTATGAGGTCCGGCTCCACGCCGTGAGCCTCGATACCCCAGAAGTGAGATCCCGTCCTACCGAAAGCGGTCTGGACTTCGTCGGAGATCAGAAGTATCCCCGTCTCGTCCAGAATCTCCTTTATCCGCTCGAAGTAGCCCGGGGGTGCCTCGATAAAGCCGCCGACGCCCTGTATCGGCTCCGCGATGAACGCGGCCACGTGGCCCGTGGTCTCCGCCTCGATAAGTCCCTGCAGGTCGTCCGCGCAGAGCAGATTGCACCTCGGCTCGTTCTTGCAGAAGGGGCAGCGGTAGCGGTAGGGGTTCGCGAGGTACTTCACGTCGAGTGGGGAGTAGCTCGTGGGGCTCCAGATGCTCTGCCCGGTGATCCCCATCGTCGCAAAGGAGCGCCCGTGGTAGGAGGAACGGAGCGCCACTATCTCGCTCGATCCCCGGTACCTCGTCGCGAAGAGCAGCGCCGCCTCGTTCGCCTCAGTCCCGCTGACTGTAAAGAAGACCTTCTTCTCACCGGAGATCGGGGCGAGCTCGATGAGCTTCTCTGCGAGCCTTACCTGGTTCTCGATCAGGTACAGCGTCGAGGAGTGGACGATCTTGTCCGCCTGGGATTTTATGGCTTCGCTGATCTCCGGTATCGCGTGGCCGCTGATCGTGGTGACGATGCCACCGAAGAAGTCCAGGTACTCGTTCCCCTCGGAGTCCCACACCTTGAACCCTTCGCCGCGCACCAGCTCCATCGGGCGCTCGTAGTAGAGCGGCATCCACCCGGGGAGGGCGGCATCGTGCCTTGCTTTGAGCTCCTCCGGGTTCATACTTTCGCCTCCAGAGGGGTCGCGGTGAACCTCCGCTCTACGAACTTCCCGGAGCCATGCTCGCCCACTATCTCACCATCCTTGTAGACCAGGTTCCCCCGCACCCACACCGACGTGGGACCTCCGTCGAACGTCATCCCCTCGTACGGCGTATAGTCAACGTTTCCGTGCCGGTTCTCCGCCGTGACCGTGGTCGAGAGCTGCGGGTCCCAAAGCACGATATCCGCGTCCGCACCAGGGACCAGAGCACCCTTGCGCGGGTACGCCCCGTAGATGCGGGCCTGGTTCGTCGAGAGCGCCGCGACGAACTGGTTCTCCGAGATCCTTCCCTCCCGCACCCCGAGCGTCCACAGCACCATCGCCCGCTCCTCCGCGCCAGGGAGGCCGTTGGGGATGAGGGTGAAGTCATCAGCTCCCATCTCCTTCTGCTCCTTGTAGTTAAACGAGCAGTGATCGGAGCCGAAGATGTGGAGGTCCCCGAACTTCAGCCCGTTCCACAGCGGCTCGCGGTTTGACGGGTCGCGCAAGGGCGGCGAGCAGACGTACTTAGCGCCCTCGAAGCCCTCGCGGGCCAAATCGTCGTAGGAGAAGGCGAAGTACTGGGGACAGGTCTCGGCGTAGACCATCTGGCCGCGCTCGTGTGCCCGGTGGATCTCTTCGAGCGCAGGAGCGCAGGAGACGTGGACGACGAGTAACGGCGCCCCGGCAACCTGCGCCAGCCGTATCGCCCTGCTCGTAGCCTCGGCCTCGACCTCCGGAGGCCGGGTGAGGGCGTGGAAGCGGGGAGCGGTGTCGCCCCTGGCGAGGGCCTGCTCCTGGAGCTTCGCTATCACGTCACCGTTCTCGGCGTGAACCAGCACCAGTACTCCGGCTTCCTTCGAGAGCTGCAACGCCTCGAAGAGGTCCTCGTCCTCGGTGTACAGGGGCGTGCCTTTGTAGGCCATGAAGATCTTGACCGATGCCACACCTTTCTCGGCGAGGCTCGGTAGCTCCGTCTTTACGTCGTCTCGGAGGTCCGTGATCGCCACGTGGAACCCGTAGTCTATGAGCGCCTTGTCCTTCGCCTTCTCCGTCCAGGCGTCGAAGGCCCCCGCGAGCGTCCCGCCCTCCTCCTGGAGGGCGAAGTCTATGATGGTCGTGGTTCCACCCGCGGCTGCAGCGGCGGTTCCGGTAGCCCAGTCGTCCGCCGTCATCGTCCCGCCGAAGGGCATGTCCATGTGGGTATGCGCATCTATAAAGCCCGGCATGACGAGCTTGCCGGAGGCGTCCACTGTCTCCGCTCCGTCGGCGGAGAGATCGGTGCCGACGGCGACGATCTTCTCGTCCTCGACCAGCACATCCGCTTTGAAGCTGCCGTCGGCGGATACTACCGTTCCACCGGTAAAGAGTAATCTGCCCATCCGTCCAATCCTCCTTCTCACCGAAGCTGCCCGCCCATAAGACGGCCATAGTACGGCGCTGGCCCCACCGAGCGGGCGCCACAGCCCACCACGTTACAGTGTGTACAACACTCACTCCCCGGTCAACTGGCGAGCCGCGCCGGACCGAGGCCAAACTCTAGTCAGCGTATCCCCAAACGAAGTATTTCGTAGATGCCCTATACTACACATGCTATATAGGAGATGTCTTTGTACAGCATTCGACCCTGAAATTTTCTTTTGTCGGGTAGCGTGACAGGACCGTACTACCCGTCGCACGCTCCTCGAGGTCAGCCTCCAAGAGCCTCCTGGCCCTCCCGTCGAACTGCGGATGCTGACCGGGGTTCTTCTGCAGGGAGAGCTGACTGCCCTCTCATGCCATCCTCGCGTAACGCTCCACGGAAGAGAGGCTGGCTACGAACGGACCAGTGCTTTCGATTTTTGTACACCCGACGTATTGATAGCAGCGTCGCGCCT
>JAWWQA010000258.1:0-4153 GCA_033854695.1 Rubrobacteraceae bacterium | reverse complement strand
GCGTTGTAGACGAAGACCTCGGGGCTACCGAGTTTCTCCTGCACCTGGCCGAAGGCCGAAGCTACCGACGCCGCGTCCGTCGCGTCGGCGGAGACCGCCAGAGCTGTTCCGCCCGCGTCCTGGATCTCCTCTCGCACCGTCCCGAGCCTCTCTTCCTCGCGGGCCATCATGGCTACCGCAAAGCCTTCGTGGGCGAAGCGCCGCGCCACCGCCGCCCCGAGCCCCGGACCGACGCCCAAAATTGCCGCTACCTTTCTGTCCACGCATCCCTCCTTGCCACTGCAGTCGTAATTCCAGCGTAAACTCTACCCTGTCAGGCCATGCCCCTGCCACTCCGGCGCCGAGGGATAGCCCCGACGTGCTACCGATGCTAACAAGTACTGTAGGTGGAGGAGAGTAAGAACGCGCCTGCTCCTTCCGTGACGACGAGATGAAGTGCGGGTTTGGACCTGAGGTATTCCGGGAAGGGTTCAGGAGAAAAGAAAGGATGCAAGGCTAGAAGGAGTGACATGACCCGCGAAGAAGCGACGGAGCAGATCCTCGAGGCCAAAAAGGAGAAGGACATAACCTTCGAGGCGATCGCCCAGAAAGTAGGGGCGCACAAGGTGTGGACCACGGCTGCGCTCCTGGGCCAGCACCCGATGAGCGCCGAGCAGGCCGACACGGTCGTGGACCTTCTAGACCTGGAACCGGAGGTTGCTAAAGCGTTGCAGGAGATTCCGATGCGTGGGAGCCTGGAGACCGACGTGCCGGTGGACCCTACGATCTACCGGATACACGAGGTTACCCAGGTCTACGGCACCACCATAAAGGCTCTCATCCACGAGGAGTTCGGCGATGGCATCATGAGCGCCATAACCTTCAACATGGATATAGAACGTGTAGAGAGCGACGAAGGACCCCGCGTCAAGATCACCTACAACGGCAAGTTCCTCCCCTACAAGTGGGAGTAGCAGAATGATTCGCGGCGAACTCTTCTCCGCTGGCGGTGACACCGTGCCGGACGCAAACGGGTAGGCCGGGAGCTCATCGACACCAGCATGACCGCCTCCTCCGGGTTGTCAGTGGGATATGCTTTATTACTCTTATCAGCTTGTGGTGCAAGCAGGCACTAATTGACAGATTGAGCAGATGTGGGTAGAGGTTTGGCTGATCCGATGTCGTCTCCTGATCGGGAGTTGTGATAGCGTAGTGGGATAGCGTCTTGTTGATAACGGGGGTAGGGAATGCAACTTTTTGAGAGGCTCATAGATCATCCGGAGGCCGTGAGGCTGGTGCTTGAGAACACGTCGCGCTTACCGGTGGCGAGTGTGCCGCTCCTGGATGCTCAGGGCCTCGCGCTCACCGAGGACGTGCGAGCGAAGTTTGATTCCCCGCCGTTCGACAACTCCGCCGTGGATGGATACGCCGTGAGGAGCATAGATGCCAAAGCCGGACGAACCTTCAAGGTCGTGGACGAGGCCCCGGCAGGGCGCCCGGCCCGGAAGAGTCTCGGGGAGGGTGAGGCGATCAAGATCTTCACCGGCGGCGTCATCCCCGACGGGGCCGACACGGTGGTGATGGTCGAGAACACCTCCGGCTGGGGCAAGGAGTTTCAGCTGAAGAAGGCCGCGAAAGCGGGTGACAACCTGCGCGAGAGCGGCGAGGATGTGCGTGAAGGGGAGGTAATCCTACCTGCTGGCACGCAGATAGGTGCTCCCGAGATTGCCCTCGCTGCAACCCAGGGTTACGGCGAATTGCCGGTATACCAGAGGCCAAAGGTCGTCGTGCTCTCGACCGGCACCGAGCTCGTCGAGCCGGGCAGCCGGGATCTCTCACCCGGTGAGATCTTCGACTCGAACTCCTTCGCCCTGCTTGCTCAGGCTCACGAGACCGGCGCCGAAGCCCGTCGTGTGGCTACCGCCTCCGACGACGCTAACGTTCTCAGGTCCGCAATGGAGGACGCCTTGATAAGCGCGGATGTCGTAGTCACCAGCGGCGGGGTCTCGGTAGGGGAGAAGGACCTGGTCAAGGGCACGCTCCTGAACCTGGGTGTCCAGCAGATCTTCTGGGGCATCAAGCTCAAGCCTGGCAAACCGGTCTTCTTTGGCACGCGGGAGGATACCAGCTTTTTTGGCCTGCCCGGAAACCCTGTCTCCGCGATGGTTTGCTTCGAGCTCTTCGTCCGGCCTGCCCTGATGCAGATGATGGGCCGCGAGGACAGGCAACGTCCCCGCATCGAGGTGTACTTCGACGAGGACGTCGAGAACAGGTTCGGGAGGATGCACGCGATGCGGGTGACTCTGGCCCGGACAGAGAAGGGTTGGAAGGCCGAGTCGGTCGGAGCGCAGGGCTCCGGACTCGCCAGCTCGCTCACCAAAGCAGATGCCCTCGCGCTTATCGGTCCCGAGTCCGAGGGGGTGAAGGCAGGTGCGCCTGTCGAGGCCATCGTGCTGCGCGAAGAGGTTCTTAACGATCAGCAGTCGGCGTTCGATGGTCAGCGATGAGGAGAGGGCAGCGACTGTTGGGCGAAAGCGCTACCGTCGACTGTGGCGGAGATGCCACCATCCGACAAGAGCCGAGAGCTGGGGCTGGTGGCTGATGGCTATAGTAGAATTTAGTTTCGATGTTTGAGTCGGACCTCGAAGACAATATCTTCCGGCGTCGCCTTATGAAAGAGGTTGCGCCGGGCACTCCTATACACTTTTCTTTCTACTCGCCTATGGTCAAGGTACAGGTCCAACCGTCCGCCGAGCACCTGGCCGGGGCCAACGGCAGGTACATCGGGGACGCTGTGACTATCGAGTTTGTTCCTGAAGATGGGGCGGCGGTCGAGCGGGTGCGGGAGTTCGTGTGGCGCTGGGAGGAGCATAGCCCCTTCACCGGGGTGCGCAAGATCAACTACCTGAGGCGCGTCGTAGACCCGTGCAGCGTGCAAGGCATCCTGGAGAGGGTGCGTGGAGTGGACAAGCGGGCCGCTGCCAAGGCGGCCGAGGCAGTCGAACCAGATGAGCTGAGGGAGATGATAGAGGCGAAGGACGCGAAGGCGCTCGCGCGTTTGCCCGGTCTCGGGGAGAAGCGGGCGTACGCGGTGGTTGAGTTCTACAAGAACGAGCGCAGCGCCCGCCGCTTTCTCTACGCTGCCAACCGCAACGACCGCTTCCGGGGGGCTCCGGTAGTGACGGAACTGGATCTGGTGGCGGACCTCCACGAGCAGGTCGCCGGCCACGCCATCCAGGCCCAGACGTTGGGCGATCCAGACCCGCTCTCGCTGAACGAGCCGCCGGGCCACACCACGGTCCGCAACGCTAACCTCCTGCATCCTTTGCCGATGACGCCTTCGCTTATGGGACGGAGCGTCTACTACCCGGAGCAGACCACGCTCTTCGCCGACGTTTTGAGGCGCGCCCTCGTCGAGGGCGAGAGGCTCGCAGGGGTGCCCGCTCTGCGGATACAACGCGGTAAGGTCTTCCACGCCTGCAAACTCCCCGGCGTCGGTACGAAGACGCGGGCTCGCGTCCTGGCGAGCGGTCTCCTCGATACCGAGTACACCTACGAGAATCTTATCGGCATCCCTGGCCTCACCGAAGCGCAGGCTCGAACCATCGCCGAGGCGGCGAAGAACGGGGCTCTTGCCCGGGTGGGGGTTCGTGTCCCTTAGCCTCTACGGTTTCGTGAAGGGCCGCGAGCCTGTAGCGCCCGAGGAGGTCTCACGAGAATTCTTTTCCCTCTCGGGAAACGGTGATGCTCGCGCTCACGTCGAGGGTTTGATCGTGGATGATCCGCGCTTTCTCTGGGACGAGGCGGGCTCTCTTCGTACCGTTGATACGGCCTCTTTGTCCCTCGACGATGCTCCTTACATCGTCTTCGACGTCGAGACCACAGGCTCATCGGCGAGAGAAGGGGCCATCACCGAGATTGGGGCGCTCAAAGTGATGCGCGGGCAGGTGGTCGACAAGTTCGTGACGCTCGTCAATCCGGGGCGGCCCATAGAACCGTTCGTCGTCAGGCTGACCGGGATCACCGACCGTATGGTCGCCGACGCGCCGGGCGTCGCGAAGGTCATGCCACTCTTCGAGGAGTTCGTCGAGGGATGCGTTCTCGTCGGACACAACGTCCATTTCGACTCTTCTTTTGTTACGGCGGCGCGAGGAAGACCGCTTCCAAACCCGGT
>JAWWQA010000257.1:0-5288 GCA_033854695.1 Rubrobacteraceae bacterium | reverse complement strand
ATGGAGATTTTATACAAGTAGGCAGAAAAATCCTCTCCCGTTACGCTGCTTGTTCTTCTTTCGGTAGCTCGGGAATCCGGTAGCCGTTCTTGCGGAATACCTCATCAAAGCCAAAGATGACCTTTGTTCCGAACCGATCAGCAACAGCCATAACCAGGCAATCGGTGAAGCTCACAGACGACTGCTGTCCCGCAAAAGCAACTCACCTGAGGCTGTTCCCCGTGTACAAGAAGCCGATTTGGTTCCTCCAAGTCTAACCCTACTACTTACCAAACAAGCTCTGAGTTTCCGGCAAAAACAATTCTCGGAAACCGCGAGTAAACCAGCCTACAAATTTAAGTGTCATGCAAGTTTCTAGTAACAGGTTCCGTTTCGCTTTATGTTACCTCTGTGTTGACTGTGAGATGATGAGAAGGTGGGGATAGACGGCTACATAAAGGTAGACACGGCAAAGTTGCACCAGATCCGTGAGAGTAGGTCCCTGACTTTGGAAGAGCTGGGAACGATGAGTTGTCTTTCCCGCGTCCCCATCCGCAGACTTGAGAGCGAAGAACACCGTAAGGTAAAACTACGAACCGTCCGTAAGTTTGCTGAGGCCCTGGAAGTAGAGCTGTGGGACCTAATCGCCTAGAGACGACGATGCACCAGAGTAGGCAGGTTGCCGCTTCACGGAGTTCTCAGAGGCTCACGGTTTTTGCGATACTTAGGGAAGGTTGCGATCGTTGGTATGTTTGTGGGCCAATGGCGTACGGAAGAACGCTTGAAGGCTGATCGCCAAAGCTAGGCAGGCAGGAAGAATAGAGAGAATGGAGATATACGATTCACCGCGAGGATAATCCGCTCCCCCAGCGCCGGGCAGGTGGCTTCAGAGAAACCATAAGAAACATTGTGGAACGCTCTCTCGTCCCGCGCGAGCGACGCTTCTACGACCTCTTCGAGCAACAGGCAGCGGTAATCGTCCGCTCCGCCGGCCTTCTCGAGCAGGCCCTCACCGACGTGGCAAACCTCCCTACGCTCCAGCGGCAGATCAAGGACCTCGAACACCGAGGGGACGAACTGACTCACGAGATCATACGCGCTCTAAATCAGACCTTCGTAACCCCCTTCGACCGCGAGGATATCTACGCCCTCGCGGCCGGTCTGGACGACATCCTCGACTATATAGAGGAGGTTGCCGACACGACCAACCTGTATGGCATCACGGCCATTCCTGAGCCCGCGCGCGAGCTGGCAAGGCTCCTCGCTGATGCGGTAGTACAGCTTGAACAGGCGATCGGCAAGCTCGAGTCAGGTAAGGGGAGTGAGGAACAGATCATCGAGGTCCACCGGCTCGAGGACGTCGGCGACTCGGTTTCACGCCGCGCAATCGCCGAGCTCTTCAGCTGTCACCACCCGCCGCTTGAGGTCATCAAGCTCAAGGACTTGTACGATCTCCTCGAGGACGCCCTAGACCGCTGCGAGCAGGTGGCGAACGTGCTCGAGGGCATCGCGATCAAGAATGCCTGACACACAGACGCTCCTTCTCGTCCTCACTATCACCATCGCGCTCACCTTCGACTTTACCAATGGCTTCCATGACACGGCAAACGCCATTGCAACGACGGTTGGGACCCGGGCGTTGCCGCCGCGGTTGGCCGTCGCCTTCTCCGCCACCCTCAACTTCATCGGTGCAGTCGTCGCGACACAACTCCTCGACGCGAAGGTTGCGGACACGATCGGCAGTCTGGTCAAGCCCGGACAAGACATCGCGCTCTCGATGATCGTCGCCGCACTCTTTGGTGCTATCACCTGGAACCTTATCACGTGGCGTGCAGGCCTTCCCTCCAGCTCCTCACACGCGCTGATCGGCGGGCTCATCGGCATGGGAGTGGCAGCGTACGGCACCGACGCGATCGTGTGGGCGAAGGTCTACCCGGTCTTCATTGCTCTCGTTACCTCGCCGGTTGCTGGCTTCTTACTCGCGTACATCGTCGCTATCGTGCTCCTGAACCTCCTGCGCAATGCTAGGCCAAGTCATGCCAACAGCGCGTTCCGCAAGCTGCAGATCTTCTCTGGTGGCTTCGTTTCCTTCAGCCACGGCACCAATGATGCACAGAAGACGATGGCGATCATCGCCCTCGCCCTCTTCAGCTCGGGCCACCTCGATGAGTTTATGGTCCCGACGTGGGTTGTAATAGCCGCCGCACTCGCAATCGGACTTGGGACGTGGGCGGGAGGCTGGCGCATCATCCGGACGATGAGCAGCCGGATTATCCAGATGGAGCCTGTCGATGGATTTGCCGCCGAGACGGTCGGGGCGGCCATCATTCAGGTGGCAACGTCTTGGGGCCTTCCCGTGAGCACAACGCACGTGGTGTCGGGCTGTGTGATGGGCTCTGGTGCGACGCGGCGGCTCAGCGCGGTGCGATGGGGTGTGGCTCGGCGCATCGTGTGGGCTTGGATCCTCACCGTTCCCGCCTCGGCTGCTCTCGCCGCCCTCGCAGCGCTACTCATCAAAGCTGGTCCACTCGCGGTCACCCTCGCGATCCTCGTGCTGGGCATTGCAGCTCTAGCTCTGCTTGTACAACGGACGCGGAGTAAGCAGCCAATCGGCGACTCCCCATCGCAGCGTTAGCTGGCCTGCACGTAGCTCTAGAACTTACTTCCTTACCAACAGGTCTACAAGCTCTACTTCTAAGGCCCTAGCCAACTTACGCACAGTTTCAACTCTTGCCGCTAGACGGCCTTTCTCTAGCCTCCCCATGGTAACGGGGTTAACTCATGCCTTCTTCCCCAATTCCTGCATAGTGAGACCTTGCCTCTCACGTCTCCACCGCAACCTTGCTCCGTCTACCTCCATATCGGGTTCCCATGTTACATTTAACGAAGATTTAACGTATAAGGGGCCAGTCCAGAGGAGAACCACAAGATGGCTCGAGAGAGCTTCCAGCGAGAGCTCAACAGCTTGGTTGGGGAGGTCTTGGAACTCGGCCGAGATGTTGAATCATGTCTGGACACGATGGCCTACGCTATGGAGAACTGGGATGCTGAGATGGTTCGCCAAGAGATCGGGATAGACTCCCGCTACAAGGAGTGGGGGACCCAGATCGACGATGGGTGCCTGATACTGCAGGCCCGCCAGGCACCTGTTGCCCGCGACCTCAGGCTTATGCACAGCGTACATGTAGTCACAAACCACTTGGTGCGGGCAGGCACCCTCTGCGAGCACATCTGCCAAGGGATTGTAAACACCACCGGATACGAGCGCGACCCAGAATTAGCGGCTACCCTCTTTGAGATGGCCAAGGAGGCCCGCAGCCTCTTTAGGTAGGGTCTGGATGTTTTTGAGGACCGGGAGATAGACCGCGCCCGCGACCTGGAGGCAGCCGACGATAAGGTAGACCTGCTTTACTCGGAGGCGATGAACCTCGTTGTCAATCCCACCAAGGCAGGGAGTGGCTCTCCAGAGTGGCGTGTTTGGGCCGCCCTTGCAACCCACTACCTCGAACGCATCGCAGATCACGGTGTAGACATAAGCGCATGCACAGTGTTCTTGGTCACTGGGGAGCACATGGAGAGCGCGATGAGACAGTACCGCGATCGGAAGTTGGGACAGGACGAGGAGTAGAGAACGTTTCTAACAAGTAGCTTGAGTGATGTCGCAAGGTACGCTTGTTAGGAGATGCAGGGCAATGATGAGCCAGCTTTGCCTTGTTGTGAGGGTTTCCGAGATTTCAGTTTAAGGTAATGCCAAACAGCTATACCTCCCTACGTTAATTTCGTATACGCTGGTAGAGGGGCAACAGGTACCACAGCCCGACGAACACTATCACCATTGTTACCGTAGCTAAGATGGCCCCAGCTCTTCCATACACTACATCGGCGACCAAAAAGATCACGCAACTCATCCCCACTACAAGGAAGACGGTACCCGCGATTAAAAGGCTGTTACCTATCTTCAGCCTTATAGGTCTCTCTCCTTGACGCCACAAGATGCGATGCTGAATGGTCGGCGCTATGAAGAAGGCTGTCGCCAATGCTGTCGACAGTAGCGCTGCGAAGTACACACTTCGCTGAAGGGCAGTAGCTTCTGAGAACCGCTCCATAAAAGCCACTGTAAGCAAGAAAGCGAAGGTTACCTGCACTCCGGGTAAGATCACCCTAAGTTCCTGTAGGAGTTCGCTCATATGGCGTATCTCTTTTTCCCTACGGCTTTCTTCAATTTCATTGTTGGTGGGATTCATTACTGTAAGCCCTTCTCATCCTCCGAATAACGCACGCTAGAATCCCTTACAGTACTTGGACTCTAGCCTAACAGAGTGCTTGCCTCTAGAGTGAGCTAGGGACGAGTTACCTTCTATTCAGGGAATGCCGAGAAGGGAAATTCTCGGAAACTGGATTTCCGATTCTAAGGTCTTCTCGGAACGGAAACTCAGGAAGCCGGTCGTGCTGCCGCTCGGTCTGACGTGACCGCCACGACGTGGCTCAGCGTCTCACGCAGCTGCTGGAAGCACCCCTCACCGACGATCTGTGCCCATTCGCGTTCGATCCGGGCGTGTACCCCGACGGCGATCTTGTGGAGGCGCTTACCGCGCTCGGTCAGGTGGATGATGCGGGCGCGGTTGTCGGTCGGATCGGGCTCTAGCTCGAGATAGCCGAGGCGCTCGAGGTCTCGGAGGAGGTCGTTCACCGTTTGCTTGCTGCGCTGGACGGCGGCGGCCACCTCAGTCGGTCGGGCCCCGTCCGGGCCGGGCCAGCGAAACAGCGTCACGTGGGCGGGGCGGACGTCATCGAAGCCTGCAGCGACCACTCCCTCATAGATCCGCTTGCGGACCTCTTCGAGAGAGAAGCGCAGCAGCACTCCGATTTGGAGCGGTGGAAAGGCGTCCCTGGAGTCTCTTGATATCTCGTACGTCATCAGTACTATTATAGCAGTACGGCTTCCGTACCACATATCCAATAATCAGAAAGGAGTCGGATGTCGATAGTAGCTGGAAACGTCAAGCACCTTCCCGGAAACAGCGGCCCAGCCTTCACCCTAATGGGGTCCTCGCTCACCTTCAAGGACGAGCCGGATGACAACGGTGACGCGCTCATGCTCTTCGAGCACCGGATGCCGTCGACGCTCGGCGTGCCGCCGCACACCGAGCAAAACCACGAGGCCTTCTACGTGCTCGAGGGAACGCTCGAGGTCGAGGCCGACGGGCAGCGCTACCGGCTCGATCCGGGCGACTTCCTCAGCATCCGCCCCGGCGTCCTGCACGCTCTGCACCACCCAGGACTCGGTTGGATGCGCGTGCTGACGCTAG
>JAWWQA010000256.1:0-5589 GCA_033854695.1 Rubrobacteraceae bacterium | reverse complement strand
GAGACTCTTCGAGATCTGCCCTCGACACCCGCGCCGCCTCCAGCAGATGTCTCTCCCGCACGAGTTCCGAGAGAGCCGAGCCTGCGGCGATGCAGGCGGCGCAGCCGTAGACCTTGTAGCGCACCTCATCGAGGCGGTTCTCCTCGATCGAGACCGTAAAGCGGGCGATATCGCCGCATGCCGCGTCGCCCGACTCCCCAACGCCACTCGGCACCTCTAGCTCACCGACGTTGCGGGGCCGGACGAGATGTTCTATCACCTGCGGGTTGTATTTAGCCATCAGCTATCAGCTTTCAGCAATCAGCTCTTAACTCGTGTACAGGGGTGAGAGTTCGCGCAACTGCGAGACGGCGGCGGAGAATGCTCCGAGGAAGCCGTCGACCTCCTCTTTTGTAGTGTCCTTGCCGGCAGTTATTCTCACTGCCGAGAAGGCTTCCTTCTCGCCGCAGCCGATAGCTAGCAGGACCGGCGAAGCTTTGTGGCCGGCGGTGCTGGACGCGCACGCCGATCCGCTGCCGACGGCATAGCCTAGGGCATCCAGGTAAAGCACGAGGCTCTCGGCTTCAACCCCGTCTACGCTCAGGTGGACGTTGTTGGAGAGCCGCTTGTAGCGGTGACCGTTAAGGTGCACGTCGGGGATGCCGGACACACCGGAGAGCAAATCCTCCCGCAACGCCTTTTCATGCTGCATCCGTTCTTCGAGTTCCTCGAAGGCAAGCCGAGCCGCGACCCCGAAGCCCGCGATCCCTGCGACGTTCTCGGTGCCGCTCCTCAGGCCTTTCTCTTGTCCGCCACCGAAGATGACCGGCGCGAGCTCGACCCCTTCTCGGACGTACAGGGCGCCGACGCCCTGCGGGCCGTAGAGCTTGTGGGCCGAGAGAGCGAGCGTCGAGACGGGCACACGCGAGACGTCTATCGGGAGACGACCGGCGGCCTGCACTGCGTCGACGTGTAACGGCACCCCCGCCTCGCGGCAGATCTCGGCGATCTCCTCAATGGGCTGTACGGTGCCGATCTCGTTGTTCGCCCACATCACTACGGCGACAGCTGTGTCCGGGCGCAGCGCGTCGGCGAACGCTGCCGGCAAAACGATCCCATTCGCGTCGACCGTGACCCTCGTCACTTCGTAACCCATGACTTCCAGATGCTCAGCTGCTCCACGAACGGCAGGGTGTTCGATCGCGGAGATCACGGCGTGCTTCTTCTCCGGGCGCGCGGCCGCAAGGCCCAGGACCGCCAGGTTGTCGGACTCCGTGCCACCAGCGGTAAACAGGATCTCCGGGGGCTCGGCAACGACGAGCCGGGCCACGGAGGCACGAGCCTCCTCGATGGCCTCGCGGGCAGCGGCGCCCAGCGCATGTAGCGAGGAAGGGTTGCCACGCGGCAACCCGTTCCGGAACCCCACGCGGGCTCCTCCGCCGAGGTGTGGCAGCATAGCTTCGAAGACCCTTGCATCCAGGGGCGTGGTAGCGGCGTGGTCCAGGTAAACAACATCGTTTGGCATCGTGGGCTTAGTTTAACGTACCAGGTCGCATTTGCGGCGATAAATAGCTGTCAGCTGTCTGATGGCTGAGAGCTGACTGGCTTCTAAATCGAGATGGTGTCGACGACTGCGCCGCCGTTGTCGAGGAGCGCGACCTGATCCCCGGCCTTGACCTTGAGCGCATCGGCGTTAGAGAAGGTGCCGATGACCTCTCTACCGTCGGCGTCTAGTGTCTGCGGCTCGCGCCCGATCGATCCTGTCTCCCCCGGGTCCAACGTCACCCCACCATTGATCTGCACGCCGCCGCCGGACTTGTCGATCTCGCCGGTAGCGGGGTCTTGTGCTTTCAAGGTAAAGCCCGTCAGGTCGGCCTCCTTGTCGCCCTGGTTTATCACCGTGATGTACTCTATGCCACCACCACGCTCGGTGAGCTCGACCCGGTCGAGAACGACCTTGGTATCACTCGATTTCCCCCCGACGTCCGAACGCGTCAGATCGAAGAGCGCCTGGTCGAGGACGCCGCGATCGATGTATCCCTGAAATAGATTCTCGATGATGTACCGGTCGCCGCGCGGCGCGAGCATCGCAACGAACGGTGTGTATCCGACCTCCAGTTGCGTGGCGAGCGTGCCATACTCGCCCCGTCCGAGCTCCTCGCTAGACTGTGCTTTGCCGGGCTTGGTGATGTCGTAGGTAAAGAACTCGACCTGAGGGTAATCGGCGCGCAGCTCGTTCAGGGCCCTGTTGACCTGGTTGTCAGGCTTCACGCCTTGAGGGTATTCGATCCCTCTCGTCGAATCGGGCTTCTCCTTGATAAACTCGACCACGATGAGGGCCCTGCGCTGGTACGCCGCCCTGAAGTCGGGCGGGATCGGCAGGCGCTGGTTGAGCTCGAACGGCGAATCTTTGAGGGTCTCGGCCTGAGTCGTGGATTCTACAGTCGAGCCACCGGCGGTGTTCTCGGCAGGTACGCCGCCCCCCTTGTTTTGCGGCGCCTTAGGCTGCGGCTGGGCCTTTTGGGCCTGGTCCCCCCCGCCACCGCAGCCCTCAACCAGGAGCAGGGTCGCCAACAGCAGGAGCACAAGAAACGAACTGGGATTCCTGACTAACCCCAGGAAACCGCTTCCTTCGATGGTACTCTCCCTGTCCTCGACGTCCGCCGACGGGCCTCCGACTAACGTCCGCCGGGCACGGCCCACGACTCGGACATGGCCCTCCGCAAGTTATCACAGAGGTAAAAGGGGTGCAATCAGCCACTCAGGCTCTTTCGCGCACCCTTTCCGAAGCGCAGGAAGTCGAGGTCAGGTACATGGTTTCCTCCCCGGGTCTAACCTATACTTGCCAGAGATCACGTTTAATACCTTTAGAGAGGCGGAGGAAGATCCTTGCACCGGAAAGATTCTGGCAACCCGTACAGGACGCATACGGCGGGCGAGCTGCGGGCAGAGAACGTCGGCGAGCAGGTAAGGCTGGCGGGCTGGGTAAACCGGCGCCGGGACCACGGCGGGCTCATCTTTATAGACTTGAGGGACCGCTGGGGGGTAACGCAAGTCACCTTTCATCCGGAAGCACCCGAGGTCTTCGCGGCGGCTGAGGAGCTGAGACCCGAGTGGAACATCTCTATCGAGGGAGAGGTCGTCAGGAGGCCGGTAGGAAACGAAAACCCGGAGCTTCCGACCGGAGAGATCGAGGTCTCCGCGGTAGCGCTTAGGGTGCTGAACGCCAGCGCGACGCCGCCGTTCGAGATCGACCGCGAGAGGCCCGTGGACGAGCTTCTGAGGCTAAAATACAGATACCTGGATCTCAGGCGCCGGAGGATGCAGGAGAATATCGTCTTCAGGCACCGGGTTGTCAAGCACATGCGCGATTACCTCACTGACCGCGGCTTCGTGGAGATAGAGACGCCCCTCCTCACCGCCTCGACCCCCGAGGGCGCACGCGATTTTCTGGTGCCGTCCAGGCTGTATCCGGGCCAGTTCTACGCCCTGCCCCAGTCGCCGCAGCAGTTCAAACAGCTCCTCATGGTCGCCGGATTCGAGCGGTACTTCCAGATCGCACGCGCCCTGCGCGACGAAGACCAGAGGGGTGACAGGCAACCCGAGCACACCCAGCTCGACCTGGAGATGAGCTACACAACTCAGGACGAGATCTTCGACCTCGTCGAGGGCCTCTACGGCGAGCTCGTCAAGAACTTCACTGAGAAGAAGATACTGGCCAAGCCCTTCCCCCGGCTCACGTTTAGAGAGGCGATGGAGCGCTTCGGGACGGACAAGCCCGACATTCGCTTCGGCCTCGAGCTCGAGGACGTCTCGGAGATCGCGCGAAAAAGCGAGTTCAAGGTCTTCCGAGGGGCGGTGGAGTCCGGGGGATCTGTACGCGGCATCTCCGTCGGGAACCTGGGCGACCTTACGAGGAGAGAGATAGACGAGCTGACCTCCGTCGCCTCCGCTGGCGGCGCACGAGGGCTCGCCTACCTGAAGGTCACGGACGGAGGTCTCTCGGGTCCCATCGCCAAGTTCTTCTCCGTCGAGGAGGGGGAAGCACTGCAAAGCACGCTCAGGGCAAGAGAAGGCGACTATATGTTCTTCGTCGCGGATAAGGATGCGGTCGTCTTCGAGAGCCTGAACCGGCTGCGGCTCCACATGAGGGAGCGTCTCGAACTCGCGGACGACAACGTTCTCGGCCTGTGCTGGATTACAGACTTCCCGCTCTTCGAGTGGAACGAGGACGAAGAGCGCATAGAGCCCATGCACCACATGTTCACGATGCCGCGCGAAGAGGATCTCGAGCTACTCGACACCGATCCCTTGAAAGTCATCGGCCAGCTCTACGACCTCGTCGCCAACGGCACCGAGCTCGCTTCGGGGAGCATAAGGATCCATCGCCCCGACCTGCAACAGAAGGTCTTCTCGATAGTGAACATCCCGCCTGAAGAGGCCGAGCGCAGGTTCGGTGCGATGCTCGAGGCGTTCCGCTACGGAGCGCCGCCCCACGGGGGCATAGCGCCCGGTGTGGACCGGCTGATCATGCTGCTCAGGGACGAGCCGAACATCCGGGAGGTGATCGCCTTTCCAAAGACCCAGGCCGCCCGTGACGAGATGATGGAGGCTCCAGGACCCGTCACCGAAGAGCAACTCAAAGAGCTTCACATACGACCGATCCTCCCCCCACGCAAGGAGCCCTGAACACGCTCCATTGGGTTTCCCTCTACAGAAGATCCGGCAGGAGAGCAGGACAGCGCTCCCGCCTCGAGTCCTCGACAAACGTCAGAAGATCCTCGCCGCGATCTGGAATTTCTACGGTAAGACACGCAGCCCATCCGTGCGTACTAAGATGTCGCGGAAAGCGGATCTCATAGCGGCTTGCGGAAGATCCAATCTTTCCGCAAGCCGCTGTCAGTGCGCCGGCCAAGCCCCTTGCAAGTAAAGGCGAGCACTCTATAGCAGGAGAAACGTATGCTAATATTCGCCGGTATTAAGGCCCGCGGCACGGAAAGCGGCGCCGGAGCGCGGGTTCGCGTCACCGTAAGGAGGACAAGTAGAGACGCGGTTAGGGCCGGAAGAAGCAATCATCGAGCGTAGCCGTGAAAGACGAACGGTAGTGTCTTCGGCGCGGCTCGGCACAAGGCATGAGCAAGCGTGGGCCTCGCTTACCTTCGACGATGGTCCCGACCCTTTGTGGACGCCCCGGGTGCTCGATGCCCTCGAGCGTGCCGATGCCCGCGCCACCTTCTTCGTAGTCGCCCCGCTCGCCCTCGAGCAGCGGCACATCGTCCGTGCCGCCCTCGAGGCAGGTCACGGGGTCGAGTTTCACTGCACCGAGCACATACGCCACACGCGCCGCTCCCGTCGCGAGGTCGAGGCCGACACGCGTGAGGGGCTACGGATGCTCCGGAGCCTGGGCGTGGAGCCCCGGCTCTGGCGCCCACCGTGGGGAGTTCTAGCTCCCTGGACAGAGGAAGTTGCGGAGAATTTCGGGCTCCGGCTTGCTCCCTGGAGCGCCGACTCGCACGACTGGCGGGGAGACACGGCGCCAGAGATGCTGCATCGTGTAGAGTCACTTCTCGGTCCCGGTTCGATCTTGTTAATGCACGACGCCCTGGGCCC
>JAWWQA010000255.1:0-4655 GCA_033854695.1 Rubrobacteraceae bacterium | reverse complement strand
CCCGACTACTGCGAAGGTGTACGCATACATCTTGACGACTTCAGGCTGTCGGTCAGCTCGGCCTCGTCCACGAACTGGCGAGCGGTACGGCCGCTCCTCCCCGCATGCCAGCGATCCCACAGGATGACGCGCTCTTTTAACTCCTCACCAGAAATTTCTGCCCGCGTTCCTCGACGAGTCCGAAGACTATCTCCAGGTAACACCTGTGCAGGAAGAATAGTCGAAGCCAAAGAGCGAAGGGAGTCTAAGAGCGAGTCCAGCGCCTAGATCTACGCATCACTCCTCACCACCAACAACCCGTCTTTCGGCTCCAAGGTCAACTCCTCGCCGAGAGGCTGCCCGTCGTTGGTTTGGGGGTCTTGGCCCTCCGACCCTTCAAGCCGGCGGAACGAAGCGCCTGGGAAGAGGCGTTCCAGGTCGAAGGTGTACGGGTGTGTAGAGGGGTTGGCAAAGACCGCTCCATTCTCGAACTCCCGGTACATGGCGTCCGTGGCCGAGTGGGTGATTAGCTTCTCGAAGAACACCAGCTGGTCGCCCTCCACCTCAAAGCTCAGATCCACCGGCCCGGGCCCTACGTCCTTAAAGTAGAAGGTCGCCGTGAACGGCTTCTCGTTGGCCCAGGTGAACTCCTCGACTGCCTGATCCGTGTCTCCGTCCGGCGTAGCGCTCACGTAGACGCGTCGCCCGATAGACGCGGGGTAGCCCTCTAATGGATCGGCCCTTAGTCGGAGCGAGACGAAAAGGTCTTCTCCCGTAACGTTGATCTCCGGCAGCGTAAATGACATAGTCTTCTCCAGAACAGGGGTGTCGGCGTCGGAGTTGGTGGATTCGACGACCATACCCTGCGACGAGTCCTGGGCGAACGCAACCTCTTCTCCGCTCATGCGATCGACGAATTCTTGGGGCCAGCTCTCACCCTGGCCACTCAAGAGGTCGGGCGACTCGGTGGCCAGATGTACGGCGGGGCCCAGCGGCATCCCCAGCCAGTTGGGGTTCTGCTCCACTCCCTGCCACAGCTCGTCGAAGACCTGGACCATGACGTTCTCTTGCTCCCAAAGCGTCTCGGGTGGCGCCCAATCTTTCGGGTACGTGAATAATGCGTCGGCAAATTGGGCCGAAGCCAGGACGAGGCGTAACTTCTGGTAACTCTGGTCTTCGCTCAAGTTCGGCTCCTTGAACGTGTTTCTCCCACCCTTCTCCGATTCCCTATCCACGTACTTGAAACTCACGTAGTTCATGGAAGGGGTTGTGCTGTTCTCATTCCAGAAACCCAGTATGTTCATCCCCCTCGACAAATGATCCAGGTCGACGTCGTCAAGGTCGGGGAACCCTTCGCTCTCTATGCCGTTGAGGTACCCGAAGCTCCGCTGCAACTTGTCCGGCTTCTGGCCGTCTGCCATGATGATTTTGTCGGGAAGCCTCTCGCGCAGGGCCTCCGTGAACTCGAGCGTACCCAGACCCACGACGTCCACGCCGTCGATGATGCCGCCATCTTCGACACCGTCCGCATCGACATCTACGTCTTCTACCGGATTACCATTTCTCACACCAAAGCTGAAGACATCGAACTCGATCCCATCGAAGGACGCCAGGGAGCCGCCGGGCCCGAGCTTCTGGGCTAGATGATCGACGAGCGCGTCGGCGCCGTTACGACCTTTAGCGTCTCGTGGCCCCACCGTAGAGAAGTTGTAGCTCCACAAGGTGACGTCCTGTACGTCAGCATCCTTTGAAGGGTACGGTGGGGTCAGCACGTGGGCGGCCACGTAGGAGTCCGCGGGGAAGAAGCGAGGCTCTGTTCCGTAGGCGCCGCGCTCGACGGTGATGGTCTCGTTCTCGGCGTTGATGTCCTCTAGCCTCACCTGTTCGGCGCTTTCCCAATCAGGCTTTCCGTCGTCGACCGGAGCGATCACGACGTCGTCGGCGACATCCTCAACCCTATCCAGGCTGAAAACTGACGTGTCCGCCACGTGCAAGACGGTGGCAGACGGGCTCGCGTCAACCTGCTGGGTCAAGTTGGTCCCTTTGTAATGGAGCCAGTGGCCGGCGAAGAAGTCGGTGGTGGTGTCCGTCGCGCGCCGCCCCGCGCCGTGGTAGTGGAGAAGGACAAGCTTACTTGGATTGTTATCCTTGTACCGGAGAAAGAACGGCAGGTTATCTTGCTTCCCGGCGTGTTCGTTCGTCTCGTCAAGCACCTTGCCCACGATGCCGTTGAAGGCGAGATACCTCTTCTCCCACTCCTCGTACGAGAACTTGCCACCTCGGGCCTCCGTCTCAGACTGGCGAAAGAAGAGCGCCCGCGGGTAACCCTGCCGGAAAACCTCCAGGCCGGTACGCGAACCCTCGAGGTGCGCATCCTCTTCGCGATGGCTAAAGCCAAAACCGCCCAGCCCGAGAACGAACAACCCGGCTCCGACCCCCGCGCTCGCGCTCAAGAAACGCCGCCGCGTGAATTTACGGGCAGCCGCACGTTTCTCTTCGGTGCTATCCTCTATGCTACGTTTGTCATCGTCGTTGGTGCGATTTGCCTGATCTGCCATACCTGAACCGGTTTAACACGAAACCCGGCCTATGTGCCACGCGGCGGGTTCCTTTGAGATTCGAGAGCAACGTTTCTTGCCGTCCATTTGCCCGTGATGGCGCAAGGGTATAGGTTGGCCGGCATTTGGGACAGTACCCTGTGTTTCTAACGCATATTTAACGTATGCTACGTGAGCTATGTCTCAGCTTTGTGTCGGGGTTGTTTAGGCGTGGATAAAACCGGCGGCTTCAAGGTGTTGGCCAAGGTTCCGGATGCGATACTGATCGTTTGCGCGTTCGGAGCTTTGGTGGTGGGGTTGTGGTTATCCGTGTACTTCGGTTCTGCGGTCGCGCGGGGGATCTTCAGCGACTCTATGTACGTACACGCGGACTTCGACAGCTTCTGGCGCTCGGCTGTTGCGTTGTGGGAGGGGCGAAACATCTACGACACTGGGACCTTGTGGACGAACCTGAACCCACCGTTTTGGACCTTGCTCATCTCTCCGCTCGGGTTACTCGAGCCGCTCACCGCCTATCGGGTATTCGTCCTGGTCACGCTACTCATGAACGTGGGTTCCCTGGTGTGGATGGCCTACGAGCTGCGGCTGCGCCTCGGATGGGCGGTCGTCGGAGTGGGGATGCTGCTCCTCTCGTCGCCGCTGATCGATACGTTACGGCTCGGGCAACTCTACCCGGTCCTGGCCTTGGGTCTCGTGGCGGCGTGGGTTGCGGATCGCCACGATAAGCCCCTGCTCTCCGGTTGCGCCCTGGGGCTGGTCGTGGCCGTGAAGCCCTCGCTCGCCCCCGTGCTCCTGTGGCCGCTTATGCGCCGGCGGTGGAGCATGCTCGGAGCGGCGCTCGCCTCCGGGACGGCGGCGATGCTCGTGGGCCTTATCGTGGTTGGTCCAGAGGCAACGCTCAACTGGCTGAGGCTCCTGGCCATTGTGGAGCCAGCTGGGTACTGGGAGAACGCATCCCTCCCGTCGGCGGCGGCCCGATTCTTCAGCGAGAACCAGTATGTCGAGCCCATCGCGACGCTGCCGTGGGCGGTGCCCGTGGCCAAGGTTCTGGGGGTTGGGATCCTGATCCTCACTGCCGCTAAGGTCCGACGAGACCCGGAGATGAGTTTCTGGGCGCTGGTGGCGGCCTCGCTCCTGTTCTCGCCCATCGCCTGGTACCGCTACCTGGTGTTGCTCGGGCCAGGTATCCTACTGCTCTTTGCACGAGGATCGGTGGCACCGGCGCTCCTGCTCCTCGCCCTGCAGTTTATCCCGCGGGAGTGGTTTGATCTCTGGCAAAACGCACAATCTGCCGTGGTGGCCCTGGCGCTCACGCTCTACTTCTACATTCTCCTCGCGTACTGGTTCGCCCTTCTCCCAACCGATACGGAAGAGCCAGCCCGTACCTCGGAGCCGGAGCGGACCTGATCAGGGCCGTCGTGCTCCTCGTCGGGTAATGGCGCTCGCATCCCGATGCCTGGTTGCTGGCATGCTGCGAGATCCCCTAGTGTCCTAAGTCTGTTGAATAGTTGGGAAAGATAGCCACTCCATGAGAGACCAGACATGATCGGCCAACCCCGCCGCCATCGCCGGGGTCCTCTCTCCCCAGGGGCCTTTGCCCTCCAACTCGCCCAGCGTCCTCACCTTACAACAGAAGTTGTAGCTGTACATGCCCAAGTACATCGCCGCTTCGTGCACTTGCCAATCCTTAGAGAAGCAGTACGTCTTCTTGCACACCTTCCTCGCGTTGCGATTGCGCTCCGTCCCGTTGTGCCGCTCGATGAACGCTGTGTTGATCGTCTGACTTACTACCCCAGAGAGCGCTTCAAGGCCGCCTTAACCGCATCAAGGGTGCCGAAAACCGCCCCCCTGACGACGACCTCGACCACACGGCCCTTCTTCTTGCGCCTCTTACTACGCACGGCGGTGGCGTAGCACAGATCCTTGGGCGCCACCTTGTAGGGTGCCTTTGGACGGCTCGGTCGTCCTGTACGCTCTGGCACCACTACTGTTTGGCCCTAGACCTCCAGGATCGCCGTCTCGTAGACGGGGGAGTCCTGAGAGCACGAAAAAGGACCGGAGCTATAAACTCCGGTCCTTCCGTATAACCCGCGCCCTTAACGAGCTAGCTGATTCAAT
>JAWWQA010000254.1:0-7050 GCA_033854695.1 Rubrobacteraceae bacterium | reverse complement strand
GAAGCCGAAGAGCTTGACGCGGAAGACATATTGTACGTGCTCTATTCGTCTGGCTCTACGGGCAAGCCCAAGGGTATCGAGCACCACATAGGCGGCTACCTGACCCAGCTCAAGGCGACCATGAAATGGGTTTGTGATCTCAAGGACGACGACATCTGGTGGTGCACCGCAGACATAGGCTGGATTACCGGACACTCCTACCTGGTCTACGCACCCCTGGCCTGCGGGGGGACGACTCTTCAATTCGAGGGAACGCCGAGCTACCCTGAGAACGACCGCTGGTGGAGCATCGTAGAGGAGCATAAGGTCACCGGCCTCTACACTGCTCCCACCGCCATAAGGGCATTCATGAAAGCCGGAACCGACCCCATAGAGAAGCACGACCTCTCCAGCTTGAGGATACTCGGATCCGTTGGTGAGCCGATAAACCCGAAGGCGTGGGTGTGGTACTACGAGAACATAGGTAAGGAGCGGTGCCCGATCATCGACACCTGGTGGCAGACGGAAACGGGTGGGATCATGATCTCGCCGTTGCCGGGGATCACGAAGATGAAGCCCGGCGCTGCCAGCCTCCCGTTCCCAGGGATCTTCCCGGGTCTATGGGACGAGGAGAGCGAAGAGTTCGTCGAGGGCCCCGGTAGCGGGGCGCTGACCATAAACAAGCCCTGGCCCGCCCAGCTGAGGAGCCTTTGGCGAGACCCCGACCGCTACAAGGATGAGTACTTCTCCGAAATATCGGAGGAAATCTACTACGTCGAGGACGGCGCCAAGCGCGATGAAGACGGCTACTACACCATTACCGGTAGGATCGACGACGTACTGAACGTCTCGGGCCATAGGCTCTCCACCGTGGAGATCGAGAACGCCTTGGTTGGCGCCGAGGGTGTCGCCGAGGCCGCGGTCATCGGCATAGAACACGAAGACAAGGGTCAGGCCCCTGTCGCCTTCGTGATCATGGAGGAGAGCCACGAGTGGAGCGAGGACACGGAGCAGGAGCTCAGAAGCGCGGTAGCCGAAAAGGCAGGCAAGATCAGCCGGCCTGATCGGGTATACGCCGTTGACGAGCTGCCCAAGACCAACTCGGGCAAGATCATGAGGAGGTTGTTGCAGAACATAGCGCAGGGCGAAGAGCTTGGGGACACCTCAACGTTGGCCGACCCTTCCGTTGCGGAGACCATTCAGGAGCAGACCCAGGAGCAGATGTAGTAACAACGAGCAAAGAGGAGGCAACGAGGGGGCGGGATATACCTCGCCCCCTCTCTTGTGCACGCGGACCTTCGCTGGTCTCTAGCACGGTGCTTCTACCTAAAGAAAACCGGCTCTCAAGATGCTCGTTTACCGCCAACGGGGTAAAAGAGGTCATTGGGCCTACGTCAAGTGCGAGGACCGGGAAAACGGTCGTGGCTTCGCCCTCACTCGAACTCGACGAACTCATCCCTGGCCAGGCGTAGCACTTCGTCATAGCTCCCCAAGTAGTACGCCTGCGTGACGAATCTCTGCGCCCGGCGCCGGAGACCGACCTCGGAAAGGGCAGCGTGCACCTTGCCGATGAGGCTATACACGGTCTCATTCTCTTTCCCGGCGGGCTTCACGACGGGCCTGACGGCCTTCAGCCAGATCTCTTTGTTCTCGCGCCCCGGTATCGAATCCCACACTTCCGCCGTTGCTCGCTTCCCGCGGATGGTCACATAACGACGTGGTATGCGCGGTTCTTCGGGCACTCACGACTCCTCTTCGGTTACTGGATACTATAACACCACGCTACCCGATCTCTCAGAGGCGCCACATTCTTAGCTCTTGCTTATGCTCATTTTCGTCTTCCCATAAACCAACGGAAGGCGCATGCCTCCCCTTGTTCAAGTCTGGATGTGAATTCTCTCGTGCCCACTATATACGTTGAAGCGATTCCCCCGCAAGAAGCCGACCAGCGTCATCCCGAACTGCCGGGCCACGTCCACGGCCAGGCTGCTCGGGGCGGAGATAGCGCACACTATGGGTACCCCCGCGACCAGGCACTTCTGCAAGATCTCGAAGCTGCTCCGCCCGCTGACCATCACGATGTGGTCCGAGAGGGGCAACCTGCCCTCCAGCAGCGCCCATCCGACGAGCTTGTCGGTGGCGTTGTGCCTCCCCACGTCCTCTCTGAGAGCGAGGAGGTTTCCCTCCTTATCGAAGAGCGCCGCCGCGTGCAACCCGCCCGTCGCCTCAAAGAGCCCCTGCGCCTCCCGGAGCTTCTCCGGCAGCGAGTAGATCGTCTCCGGATTTACCTCCGGCCCCGGCGGTATGACGGGGCAGCCGCGCAACTCTAACTGCTCCAGGCTCGCTTTGCCGCACACGCCACAGGCGCTTGTGGTATAGAAGTGACGGTCCAACGACCTGAGATCGTAGTCGCGCCCGCCGCGGAGCTCCACGTTCACTATGTTGTACTGCTGCTCGGTGTCGAGGTCGGAGTCGACGCAGTAGCTGATCTTGAGTATGTCCTCGGGCGAGGAGACGACTCCCTCACCGTACAAAAATCCGGTGGCCAGCTCGAAGTCCGCCCCCGGTGTTCGCATGGTGATCGCAACCGTCTGCCTGACGTCGCTGGAGACCAGCCGTATCTCCATCGGCTCCTCGGTCGCTAAAGTGTCCGGCCGCACCCGTGCCCGGTCGTCCTCGACCGTCCGTACCCGGACCTTCGTCTTGCTCCCGCGTCGGGCTTTCTTGGTGTTGGTCTTCTCCAGCGTCCACGCTCCACCAGTAGTAACCTGCTGTATTCACGGCAAGTTTACCAGCGCGCCGTGCTAGAGTATGGGTTCATATGACCTTTGAGAGCGTCCAGATGTGTTGAGGCTTATGGGGCTACCGAACGTAGCCCGCTACCCCGAAGCTACCGTGACCCGCGAAAACGAGCGCCTGCTCATACGTTTCGGCGGCCGCGATCACGAGCAGACCATGGGTATACCCCTGAGGTACGTAAACGCCGAAGACGAAGAAACGGCCGAACTGTTACTGCTCGCCCAGCTCCAGCAGATCGGCTACCGCGTAAAGCGGGACACGCATGGCGCTTGATCTTCGCTATGAATCTCTCACCTGCTACGCTTAGCCTTGCTCCGCCAGGAATGGCGTTGCGGTAACCTTCACCAGGCTAACCAAACAAGGTGGAATTCGACTCCACCGAGTTGTAGCAAGTTTGTCGATTCGAGATCTCCAACTGGCCGCACAGGTCTCGCGCAGGCTCTAGAGAGCCGTGGTGGTTGATGTACAGGCTCAGCATTCCTTCTATACACGGCTCTACCTGGTCCGATCCACCGCTCGTGCAAATCGATTCGACCAGTTTCGGATCGTTTATGTTTTCTTTCATCGTTTGAGCCCCCACGCCACGAGCACATGCCGCCTCGAAAGAAGCTTCTGCGCCGTTGCACCACTCAAGAGCACCTGCGTAGTCGTTCTTGTTAAGGCTAAGGAAATAGGTTGGAGCGTACACGTAGCAATTTTCCTTGTGGCGATTTGCCTGCTCCGCACAGGGATAAAAAGGATCGCTCTCTTTGAGGTACTCCGAGAGATGGAGCTTCTGATCGGCGGAGAAGTTCTCCATGAATACCCCGTTCGAACAGTTGGACCGGGCGAAGGAGCTGTCGAAGGCGTCACACATCTCCAGCGAGCGGGGCAGATCGTTAGCAGTGTAGTACATCACGCCGTGCCCGATACCATGGTAACATTCCCAACTCAAGAAGCTTCCCACTGGATACTGGTTACACATCGTTTTCATGTCGGTAAAAACGTCGTCGCTCTCCGAAAAGCGGCTCTCGATTATGCCGTGTAAGTATCCTGAATTGCAGATCTCATCCTGGTACTTCATCGCCTCACCGAAATCTTCGTACTTCTTGTATGCCTCATGTCCAATTTCATGCACAATGGCATGGCAAGAACGCGAGAGAGCATCATCAGTCTCGATATCGTTCCTCAGTTGGCTTAAAGCGACCTTCGGGTCCTGGTCTCTGACCAGGGCAGTGTACTTATCTTTTGCCTCCTGATATCGCTCCCCTGATAGCTCCTTGGCGTCCGCGTTGTTAGAGGAGGCTTCCTCTTTCGTTGCTCCATCTACGCCGTCCGAAGCAGACCCTTTCTCCGCTGGCATGAAGGCCGAGAGGGTCACTCTATAAGTATCTAAAAGAAAGCCTTTAATAGATGCGAAGAAGCCATCGATTCCCGATTTTTTCTCGCCCTGATCTTGATCGCCGGAAGCACCGGATTCCCCATTGTCTAGAACGACGATCTCTCCCTTAAGATACGGGGCCTGATGATCGTGATACTTCCACTCCCCCGGTTTATCGAAGGCGAAGCTCCACTCCGAGTTCGGTTCAACAGGCTGTGTAGGGTCAAACCCAGGATAGTCAGTGTGCGTTGGGTGGGGGTCTGATGCAGGCCAGTGGGGGTTTAAGCCCACATTCTCGAACACAACGGTGTTGCCGGCACCAATCACCATGGATCGCGGCTCGAAACCCTCGTCGGTTATGTGCACGACGACGCTACCCGTGTCGTTCTCGTGGGCAGCCCCTGGATCTGCATATACCGAAAACGCGATAACGCATGCGCAAGCAAGGAGGTAAAACAGAGTCCTTGATCGATGCTTGTTCCCGTCTGGCTCTTTGTTCGCCATAGCCAGAGCGGATAATACACAGAAAGGCTACCGGCGACAGGGGGACCGGAAAAATCCCCGGCCCCCCTGCGGCTCTAGGCGTTCTGTCGAGAGCTTTAGGCCCTCTGGGCGCCCTGGAGGTCGCCGTGCGGGTCGAGCACGAACTTCTTGGAGACGCCAGAGTCGAACTCCTTGTAGCCCTCGGGAGCATCTTCAAGATCGATGACCGTGGCGTTGACGGCCTTGGCGATCTGGGCCTTGTCGTGCAGTATCGCCATCATCAGCTCGCGGTTGTACTGCATGACCGGGCATTGGCCAGTATAGAAAGCGTGGCTTCTCGCCCAGCCGAGACCGAAGTTCATGGCGAGCAGGCCATGCTGAGCTTGCTCGTCCGCTGCGCCTGGGTCCTCGGTGACATAGAGGCCCGGGATGCCCAGAGCGCCGCCGGCCCGCGTGATGGACATGATGTCGTTGAGGACGGTCGCGGGCTCTTCGCCTGCATCCGGGCCGTGCCCGCTCGCCTCGAAACCAACGGCGTCCACTGCGCAGTCCACCTCGGGCACGCCCAAGATCTCTGCGATCTGGTCCTCAAGCGCAGCGTCCTCGGAGATGTCTACCGTCTCGCAGCCGAAGGAGCGAGCCTGTTCCAACCTCTCCTGTTGAAGGTCGCCGACGATGACGACCGCGGCACCGAGTACCTGAGCACCGTGGGCCGCAGCGAGTCCGACCGGACCGGCGCCCGCAACGTAGACCGTGGACCCCGTTGTTGTACCCGCCGTAACAGCTCCGTGGTAGCCGGTCGGGAAGATGTCGCTGAGCATGGTGAGGTCCAGGATCTTCTCCATCGCCTGGTCCTTGTCGGGGAACTTCAGGAGGTTGAAGTCCGCGAAGGGGACCATCACGTACTTGGCCTGGCCGCCGACCCAGCCGCCCATGTCGACGTAGCCATAGGCGGAGCCGGGCCTGTCCGGGTTGACGTTCAAGCAGACACCGGTCTTGCGCTCCTTGCAGTTCCGGCAGCGGCCGCAGGCGATGTTGAAGGGTACACTACATAGGTCACCCTCGTTGATGAACTGGACGTCGTTGCCCTTCTCGATAACCTCGCCGGTGATTTCATGCCCCAGCGTCTGTCCCTCCGGCGCCGTCGTCCGTCCCCGGACCATGTGCTGGTCCGATCCGCATATGTTGGTCGAGACGATCCTCAAGATGACCCCGTGTGGGGCCTCTTGGCTGCTGTACCCCATGTTCTCCGCTACGTACTCGGGTACCTCAAGCTTCGGGTACTCGATGTCCTCGACCGCTACCTCTCCCGGACCCTTGTAGACTACGATCCTGTTGTTGTCTGCCATGCACTACTCCTTTCCTCAAGGTGTTTTTGTTCCTCAAGTATTTTGTTGTCATATTCGCACCGCTACCAAGACGGGCGAACGAAGCCACTTTTTCCCGGGCAGACCTCCCTTCCCAAGTTCTGCTAACAACTCTTATTTTCCCCCATATCAAAGGTCCAAACCTCGCACAATGCATCTTAGGTTAAGGTTGATTAAGCGGTTTCCCAGACTATGTTCTTCTTGCTGAGATGGCATGGCCCGATAGCAAAGACCGGGGCTCCTGATGATCTTCGCCTCATAGTGGTTGTTTTCCGGCTTCTCGAGGGGACTTTGCCAAAACTCGAGTACGATAGATAGGTTTTTGTGAACGTCTTGTGAACGGAATCAGTTTCGCATCGAAAGCAATACGTTTAGAATGCTCGGAGGAAAACGATAAGGGATAAACAAGCTGTTAAGAGGGAAGGAGCGAGATATGTTCAAGGTGACCGATGCAGAGGGGCTATGGTCAAAGGTCAAAAATCACGTCGGCGTAAAGGTGAAGCATCCTCTCAGCCCGGCGAGCCGCGAGCTTAGGGCCCGGATCAACGATCCCGGAGTGAAGAAGACGGTAAGCGTCTGCCCCTACTGCGCGGTAGGCTGCTCGACCTTAGTCTACAGCCGGGAGGGACGCATCATAGACGTGGAGGGCAACCCGGATTCGCCCATAAACGCCGGTACGCTGTGCCCGAAGGGTTCGGCGATCTTCGGGCTGATGAACTCACCGTATCGCTGGACGAAGGTCAAATACCGTAGGCCTTACTCCGAGGAGTGGGAGGACCTCTCCCTGGATGAGGCGATGGACATGATCGCCCAAAGGGTTAAGAAGACCCGCGATGAGACCTGGGAAGACGAGAACGAGGAAGGCAAGAAGCTCAGCCGTTCGATGGCGGTCGCCTCCGTCGGTGGGGCCACTATAGACAACGAGGAGAACTACCTTATTACCAAACTCCTCCATACGCTGGGGTTTACACGAATAACGAACCAGGCACGAATATGACACAGCTCTACGGTGCCCGGTCTGGGCATCACGTACGGTAGGGGCGGCGCTACTACCAGCTTGAT
>JAWWQA010000253.1:0-3993 GCA_033854695.1 Rubrobacteraceae bacterium | reverse complement strand
ATCACCTTTTACCCGTTGCCACCTCGAAGTAGTTGGCGATCAAACACCGCGTGGCGTGGCGGACGTATTCGTGCTCCTCCTGGCGCTCGACTGATCCGGGGCGCACCGGAAGAGTCGGATGGAGCCCCTCAAGGACCTGAATGCCACTCAAAAACGCCCTATGCTGCGAGGTGAGATGCTCTTAACGATGCCCCGTTTTTTGGCTTCATCAGCAAGCTCCGGGGCGTCCAGTGTGTTACCGGTCTGCCACAATCGCGCGGGTCCTCGCAGGCCAAGGCCACTATCCAGACTACTACCTGCTCCGGGCCGAAGGTCACAGGCGTTCCAGGGCGGGGCTCGTCGGCGAGTACCTCTTCGACCACCTCCGTGATGAGAACGCCATTACTACTTCCGTCGTCGTCTACGTCGTCGTCGCCCGCTTTCTCCTTCACTTCCTCCTCGGCGGCTCTATTAGCCGTGGTGCGGCCTCAAGCCATCGGTTGCGTCAGGAGGTGCGCACCTCCTGGCCTCGGTTGATGCCCAAAATCTCGGCTATCCGAGTATTACTGGCGCCCGTGGTAGCGGCCTGGAGGACGATCCGCACCCGGCGCACCAGCTGTTGAGAACTTCTTTGCCGGCGCTTAAGGTGGTGCAGAGTCTCTCGTTTAGTAGGTGAGAGTAAGATCGGTGGTGGTTTTGGGGACCACGCATGACGACGAAAGCTCTCCTCTTGGTCTCGACCGTCTGGCCTCGAATTGTGTCATAAATTGGTGGATCACTTTAGCCGAGCTGCTGTAGTGCCAGCAAACCAACTCGCTATCGTCGGTGTAGGGCTTCTCCTCTATAGTGTCGTCGATGATCAAGACGCCCGAGTCCTCATCCTCTATCTCGCGGACGAGCGGTTTGACCAAGCGCCACAGCTCGGAGGAGTTCAGCTCCTTTTCTGAGAGGAAGCGGGTGATCTTGTCGTGGCTCATTGCTCCGCCGGTCATCTCTGAGAGGCCGGTGGCAGTGGTGTAGCTAAAGGCGCTAAGGAGATAGTCGCTGTAGAGTTCGAGGAGTTCTCTGTTCATAATGCTCTCAGCTTACTCCATCCTCGGGTAAGCTTGTTGTCGCTGAGGCTTTTGCGTAAGGTGAGTACTAAAGATATTTCGGCTTGCTGGAAGAATAAACATTAGAATTAAAGCTGCTCAAAATCAGCTGAGAAGTGGAGGCAGAGGATATGGATCGTGCTAGCGCATTCGCGCCATCGGTTCTGGACTACTGGCGCAAGCGCGAAAACCTTCTACCAGGGCTTGCCCTTCTGGTGCTAACGGTAGTAGGCTGGGCCTTCATTGCCTACCAGGCAAGCGTCATGGGCGACATGGAGGCGATGAGCGGCGCGAGGATAAGCACGATGGGAGGATTCGTCCCATTTGTACTAGGTTGGACGGCAATGATGGTCGCCATGATGATACCGGCCACGCTTCCCCTTATCTTGCTGTATCGTGTCGTCGCCCGTCAGCGCTTGAGCCCAGTCCAGGCGAGGATTGGCACGGCGGCTATGCTCATAGGCTACGTCGCAGTTTGGGTTATTGCAGGATTACCCGTCTACGTCTATGCCTTAACCGCTGAAAGCATCGGCCGCCTCGCTGCTGTCTTACCAGCCGTACTTTTAGTTATCGGAGGCGCATATCAGTTCACTTCGCTAAAGCGCAGCTGCCACGCCCGCTGCAGCAGCCCTCTCTTCTTCCTCATGCAGCAGTGGAAGCCCGGGACGCGTGGGGCGCTGCGACTAGGAGTGTTGCACGGCGTGGACTGCCTGGGCTGCTGTGCAGGCCTAATGATAGCGCTGGTGGCGTTGGGGATGATGAACCTTGCTTTGGTATTCACGGTGGCACTCATAATCTTCGCTGAGAAAACGCTGCCTAATAGCCATCGCATCGCGCGCCCCTTGGGCATCTTAATGATGGCGGGCGGGGTAGTGTTCTTAGGGCTCACGCTGTTCGCTAGTACGCAGCCCGAGATGAACCCAGAGATGAACTCCGGAGCTGGGATGGACTCCGAGATGAATTCAGGCATGGATTCCGAGCCAAGGATAGATTCTGCCTCTGGCATGGATTCTATGTAAAGGGCTTGCGAGTCTTCGAGAATCTACCTTAGCAGCGACCTGATAAATAAGAGGCCGGAGCTACTCTAGGAGCCCCAGCACTTGCTACTACCTTACCCGGTATCTCGGCCCTCCAGTATGCCAGGTCGTCGGCGACCTCAAACTCTATGGGCACGAACTCGACCCCGCGCACCTCTCCGATGAACTCAGCGAACTGCGCCGGGAAGCCACCTGCTTGCCCACCGAAGGTCATCTGCAACGCTTCGCGCTGTCGCTCGTGATCAAGTCCCAAAAGTTCTGTACTTTCCTCCAAGAAGGTACTTCGCTCATCTCTTCATTAGTGCCACCTCCTCCCCTCCCCTCTCTTGCAAGCGGTGCTCTTCGAGGAGCTTCTCCATGTCCAGGTAGCGCCGTCCCGTCACCCATTCTTCTGACTGCTCGACCGCTAAGGCCGTAACCAGCCGCAAGCACGCTTCTCGATTCGGGAAGATCCTTACCACCTTGGTTCGCCGCTTTATCTCCTGGTTGAAGCGCTCAAGACCGTTGGTGGTGCGGATCCTTTTGCGGTGGCTCTCGGGGAAGGCTAGGCACGACAGGCACTCCTCCACGTGCTCTTCGAGGTGGTCGGCCACCTTGGGGTAGCCCTTACCTCGCCACCGATCGGCCAGCTGCTCGGCGAGGTTTAAGGCTGTTTCCCTGGTGGCAGCGGCGAACACCCCTCTAAGGCCCTCAGCAAGCTCCTCGCGCTTGCCAAACGGCACGATACGCAGAAGGTTCCTTGCGTAATGGACCTGGCAGCGTTGCCAGCTCGCCCCCTGGAAGTGGCGCGCTATGGCCGCCTCCAGCCCTGGATGGTCGTCAGAGGTGACTAGTTCGACGCCTTTAAGCCCCCGACTCTTAAGCGAGCGGAACAACTCCTGGTAGGTAGCCTCGCTCTCGGTGTCGGCCACATCGACGGCCAGGATTTCCCTAAGCCCGTCGTCGCGAACCGTCGTGACGATCAAAACCCCCTGGCTAACTACCTTCGAGCCCACCCGGACCTTCTCATAGCGGGCGTCTACGAACAGGTAGGGGTAGCTCTGAGCTGTAAGTGGTCGGTTACGCCATTCCTCAAGCTCCGAGTCCAGATCCTTGGCTAGGCGCGAGACGAGGCTCTTGGAGAAAGAGGTGCCGCACAGCTCCTCCGTTACCTCCTTAACCTTCCTGGTCGAGACCCCTTCTACGTACATCTCCATCAAAGCCAAAACGAGCGCTTTCTCGTTTCTTTGGTAGCGGGCGAAAAGGTGGGTGGAGAAGGTGCCCTCCCGGTCCTGGGGGACGAGCAGCTCGAGCTTTCCTAGTGCATGATCAGGCAACATTTTCGGTAATAGACAAATGCTCGTAGTGTGGACATCCGAAGACGGCGCAGACCCGCTCGGCCAACTCGTGGGCGCCGAGTAATCTGTCAGGCTCGACCACCTTGCGTTTGCCGTGAACCCACTGAGGCTCGATAGGATTGAGCCACGGGCTCTTCTTGGGCAACAGACAGCTGAAGATCCTCACTCCTGTCTTCTTACCCTTTTTGAGAGCCCGATTGTGTCTTCCAATCCAGCGCCTAACCTCGCGGCTTATGTGCCAGTGCCAGCTTGCGTTATCCCAGATCAACACCAAAACCTTCTTGCCCAAAGCGGCAAGCTTCTCGCAGCACCATTCCAAAAACTGCGTCGTTATGCCACTTACGGGACGGCCGTCCACAAAGCGCAACCACGTCTGTTTGAGCTCGGGCATATATAGCCCGTAGCAGGAAATGGCTTTCGAATCAGGGTCATCTTTTGCGACCGACTGCTCTACCAAACGCAAGGGCTCACCGGCTTCGCTAAAGCTGTGTAGCGCCGGTTGTGCCACTCTGCTCCACCAGCACTCGTCCTCAAAGCCCGCCACCCAAT
>JAWWQA010000252.1:0-14609 GCA_033854695.1 Rubrobacteraceae bacterium | reverse complement strand
GAGCGCCTGCGCTACACCCTCTTCGTCCGCACAGGCCCTCAAGCCAGTGTCGCCGTCGGCAGGGATGCTGATCGTGAGCTCTGTATCCGGCAGATAGACTACGTAGTAGCTTCGGATCTCGCCGAGGATAGTCTTCTCTTCTACCCCGGAGATACACCCGGCACCGTGGTTAGGGTAGACTACTATATCCCCCTCGGCGAACCTGGCCCGGACCTGCGACGCCCCGTCCTTCGGCGTGAATTCTTCCATCCCGGCCACGCTACAGGACCTCTCCCGAGTTCTCCAGGCTGCGTTGCCGCTTGAGGTTGCGCTGGATGGCCCTCGCACGCGCCTGGCCCACGCCCTCTACATCGTCCAGGTCATCCTCGGTCGCCTCGAGAAGCTCCTTGAGAGTGCCAAACTCCTCTATAAGCTTCTCGGCAACCCTACCTGGCAGGCGTGGCACGCGCACCAGCTGTCTATATCCTCGCGGCTTGAGAAAGAATTCCTCCAATGGGCCGACAGAACCGTAGCCCAGGATCTGGGCGATCACCACCGGGTCCGAGAGCTCCTCGTTGGAGAGCTCGTGCAGACGCGCGCGGATCTCCTTGTAGTCCAGGTCCTCGGCGGCGTAGTCCCGGATCAGGGCGTCATACTGCTCGGGGACGTTGTGGAAGGCCTGCTCGAGCTGCATCTCGACAAGCCGCCCTTCCTGCCCGAGCTCCCTGATATAGTTCTCGATCTCCTCGGCTATCCGAACCGTGTACTCGAAGGTGGCCACGGCAGCGACGACCTCCCGCAGGGTCACGGCTCCCTCATACTCGTGCAACGTGAGCACACGGGCCTCCTCCCGCAACCTGCGGGTGAACTTCTCAAGAGTGGCCAAAGCCGAGTCGGCCTTACTTAGAACGACGCCTAGATCCTCGAGGACGTGCGGTCCGTAGGAACCTTTGTAGAGGGTGACGATCCGCCGCCGCTCGGAGACGACCACGACGAGGTCGCCGGTCTGCTGCGCAGTGCGATGGCCAGCGAGGTGACGAAGCCCAGTCTCCTCTGACGGGAGCGCTGGGTCCGGGGTGAGCTGGACGTTGGCGTAGTGGATGTAGGAGATGTCCGGTGAGACGATAAGGGCGCCGTCCATCTTGGCCAGCTCGTAGAGCCGCATCGGAGTGAACTCGCAGCCAATCTTTATGCCGCCGGAGATTATGCCCATCCTCTCGAGCTTCCGCGGGTTGGCAACGACGATCAAAGCCCCGTTTCGAGCCCAGATGATGTTGTCTATGGCGTCGCGCAACTCCGTCCCTGGCGCCACGAGCGCCAGGCCCCTGGCCAGCTCGTCTGGGAGATTCCGCCGGGGGCTCAACTGAGCGCCGCCCCTACAGCCTCCTCGAGCGTCTTCACTTCGACCAATGCAACCTCCCTCTTAGCCCGACCGTTCTGTACACCGCTCGCGACGTCGCCGCGCCCGGTGCTACGCGGGCCTTCGGGTACACCTTCTGGAGTAATTATACGCTTGAAGCCCAGTTTGAGCAGTTCGGCGACCCGCCGCGGCGCACCGGAGACGAACCGCACGTCGCCCGTGAGCCCCACTTCCCCGAAGCAAGCCACCCCCGCCTCGACGGGCCGATCACGCAGGGCGCTGGCGATCGCCAGGGCCACGCCGAGGTCCGCCGCCGGCTCCTCGACCCGCACACCTCCGGTCACGTTCACGTACACGTCCTGATCCCCGAGCACCAGCCCCGCCCGCCGGCTCAAGACTGCGCACAGCATGTTCACCCGCCCGACCTCGATCCCGTTGGCAACGCGGCGTGGGATCGCAAGCGGGCTCGGCGCGACCAGGCTCTCTATCTCGACCAGCATCGGCCGCGTTCCTTCGAGCAAGCACACCGTCACCACCCCCGGCGGCGTCCCGCCCTCTCTGCGCGAGAGAAAGAACGCCGATGGGTCCTCGACCTCTACCATCCCGGCACCGGTCATCTCGAACACCCCGACCTCGTTCGTCGAACCGAACCGGTTCTTCAGGGCCCGCAGCACCCGGAAGGACTGGTACCGGTCCCCCTCGAACTGCAAGACCGTATCGACCATGTGCTCCAGGACACGCGGCCCGGCAATGGAGCCCTCCTTAGTCACGTGTCCCACCAAAACGACGGCGATGCCCTCCGCCTTGGCGAGGCGCATGAGCCGTGCAGCAGTCTCCCGCACCTGTCCCACGCCCCCCGGCGCCCCCGTAAGCTCGGGCGAGTAGAGCGTCTGGATCGAATCCACGACCACGACCTCGGGGCGCTCCTCGAGTATGGTCGCCTCGATGACGTCCACATCCGTCTCCGAGAGCACCCTGAACCCCGCATCCCCTACCCCGAGCCGTCGCGCGCTGAGAGCCACCTGACGCGTCGACTCCTCGCCCGAGACCATCAGGCACTGTTCTCCTAAGTGCCCCATCACCTGCAAGAGCAGCGTGCTCTTCCCGACGCCCGGCTCCCCCCCGACCAGAACCATCGAGCCCGGCACGATACCTCCGCCCAGAACCCGGTTCAGCTCGCCGAACCTGGTGTCGATCCTACCGCCCTCCCGCTCCGTCCGCACCTCGCGGAGGGCCAGCGTAGCACCGGCCACCCGTTTTGGCGCCTTCGCGTTGGCCACCCGCGCTGCAAAGCCGAGGGCCTTCTTGTCCTCCCGCACCTCCTCGACGAACGTGCTCCACTCCCCGCAGTCCGGACAACGCCCAAGCCACTTCGGCTCCGTATGTCCGCAATTGGAGCAAACAAATTGAGTCTTCATAGCCATAAAGTGATTGTAAGGGATAGAAGAGAGAAAACGGCAGAAAAAGAGCCGGGGCGCTTTTGCGCCCCGGCTCGGGTTGGCATATGGGTTGTCCCTACTGCTCGGCGGGAACGACCTCCTGACCCTGAACAACCTTTATCGACACAATCGATTCGTCTTCAGAGACATCTTCGTATGAGACCTCGTTGGGCTCGATGACGACCTTTGCGCCGTTGGGGATCTCGCCACGTAGGATCATCTCGCTCATCGGGTCTTCGATCATGCGCTGCAAGACGCGCTTGAGAGGCCTAGCCCCGAACGCTGGGTCGTAACCCGCGTCGGAGAGCTTGTCGAGGGCCTCGCGGGTGAACTCTACCGTCACGCCGCGCTCCTCAAGCTGCTTCCTGAGACGCCGTATCTGGATCTCGATGATATGGCGCATGTCCTCGCGCTCGAGCTTGTGGAAAACGATGGTTTCATCGATCCGGTTCAGAAGCTCGGGGCGGAAGATCTTGCGGAGCTCACTGGTCACGCGACTCTTCATCTCCTTGTAGGAGAGGCCCTCGTCGTCGCCGCTGAAGCCCAACGACTTGGTCTTGTTGATGTGCTGGGCGCCGACGTTCGAGGTCATAATGAGGACCACATTCTTGAAGTCAACGGTCCGGCCCTGCGCGTCGGTGAGCTGCCCGTCCTCGAGACTCTGCACCAGGATGTTGAAGACATCCGGATGGGCCTTCTCGATCTCGTCGAAGAGGACCACGCTGTACGGACGCCTGCGGACCTGCTCGGTGAGCTGTCCGCCCTCGTCGTAGCCGACGTAGCCCGGAGGCGAGCCGACCAGACGTGATACCGTGTGCCGCTCCATGTACTCGGACATGTCGAGCCGGATCATAGCGTCCTGGTCACCGAAGAGATACTCGGCGAGCGTTCGCGCGAGCTCGGTCTTACCAACACCCGTGGGTCCAAGGAAGACGAACGAGCCGGAAGGCCTGTTCGGGTCCTTGAGGCCGGCCATGGTACGCCGGATGGAGCGCGAGACTGCCTTGATGGCCTCGTTCTGTCCGACGACGCGGTCGTGCAGGGCGTCCTCCATCTGCAGGAGTTTGGCGGACTCTTCCTCGGTCAGCTTCCTCACTGGGATGCCGGTCCACATAGAGACGATCTCGGCGATCTCGTTCTCCCCTATGGAGGCGGAGTGGCCGCCGTCGCCGCCCTCGCGCCAGTTGCGCTCGACCTCACGGCGCTGAAGGGTGAGCTTGCGCTCGGAGTCCCGCAGGCGCGCGGCCTTCTCGAACTCCTGGCCGTCGATCGCGGCTTCCTTCTGAGCTCGCACCTCGTTGAGCTCGTCATCGATCTCCTTGTAGTACGGAGGCGATGACATAGTCTTTATCCGCATCTTGGACGCGGCTTCGTCTACGAGGTCTATGGCCTTGTCCGGCAGGAAGCGGTCCGAGATGTAGCGGTCGCCAAGCTCGGATGCAGCCTTCAGAGCTTCGTCTGTTATCTGTATCTTGTGGTGCTGCTCGTAGCGGTCCCTAAGACCCTTGAGAATGAGCTCCGTCTCCTCGACCGTCGGCTCTCCGACCTGGATGGTCTGGAACCTGCGCTCGAGCGCCTTGTCCTTCTCGACGTACTTACGGTACTCGTCGATCGTCGTAGCACCGATAACCTGCAACTCACCACGAGCGAGCGCCGGCTTCAGGATGGAAGCCGCGTCGATTGCGCCCTCCGCGGCGCCGGCGCCGACTAGGTTGTGGATCTCATCGATGAACAGGATGACGTCACCGTGGTCGGTGATCTCCTTCATTATCTTCTTGAGGCGCTCCTCGAACTCGCCACGGTACTTGGAACCCGCGACCAGCGCCCCGAGGTCCAGCGTGTAGACCTCCTTGTCGCCGAGGATGTCCGGCACGCGGCTCTCGGCGATCTCCTGCGCCAATCCTTCGACGATGGCCGTCTTACCAACGCCCGGCTCGCCGATGATTACGGGATTGTTCTTGGTGCGCCGCACGAGGATCTGCATGATCCTCTCTATCTCCTTAGCGCGTCCGATGACCGGGTCGAGCTTGCCCTCCTCGGCGAACGCCGTGAGGTTGCGCCCGTACTGGTCAAGCTGGCGAGTCTTGGGCCGCTTGGCCTCGACTCCGCGCCCACCGCCAGCCTCGCCGCTGCCTCGGCCCCGCTGCGAGCGTCCGCCACCAAGCATCCGGACCACCTCGCGCCGGACCTTGTCCGGGTCTACGCCAAGGTTGGAGAGAACGCGAGCGGCAACACCCTCGGACTCCCTGACGAGCCCGAGCAAGATGTGCTCGGTGCCGATGTAGTTGTGCCCGAGCTGGAGAGCCTCTCTCAAAGCAAGCTCGAGTACCTTCTTCGAGCGCGGGGTGAACGGCGCCTGGCCGCCCGTACCCTCCTCGCCGTAACCGACGATGCTCTCGACCTGCTCGCGCACCTCGTCGAGGGTGACGTTCAGGGAGCTCAATGCGCGAGCAGCCACCCCTTCGTCCTCCCTGAGGAGGCCGAGCAGGAGATGCTCGGTGCCGATGTAGTTGTGGTTAAAGTGACGGGCTTCTTCCTGAGCAAGCACCACCACCTTGCGGGCCCGTTCCGTGAATCGTTCAAACATTAGCTGGGGCCTCCTCCGTTCCGAGGGTCCTCTGCGGCTTCTTCTCTTACAGCCGTGTCGGTCTTCCGTAAATAACTACGTTCGCCAGCGTTAAGTAGATTATACCTCGCTCTATCTGTAATAAATCCTAAATCCATAAAGCCTTCTCCTAAATGCCGCCTGTTATGAGTATACAAAGGTTTTGCCCGGATAGGTGCGCGTTTAGCGCAATGCGCCTGCCCAACCACCACATATAGCGCCTCTATGGCAGCTGAACAGATTCTAACTCTCGCCCCTTATGGGCATAGTGTCCTCTGACACATTGCGAAACCGCTCCCGCACGAATCCTGTATCGAGACCGGCGACGAACGGCCCGGCCTTCGGCCCGCTCTTCTTGCCCAAAAGGACTGTGTACACTGCCCCAAAGGCCGCTTTCGGCTTCAGCCCAAGCTCGACGGCCGTGGAGTACAGGAGGTTCTGCGTCGCGTCCCCATCCATCCCGTCCTCGAGCTTCTCGGCGACTGCCACGAGGTAACGTCGCTGCTCTGCGTCCAGCTCCGCTACCTCCGGGGGCATCTCATCACGCACCCCGAAGCGGTACGACTCCGGCGCCCACTCTTCGGCCCAGTTGCGGGCGTAGGTCAGGTCCTGGCGGAGCTTCTCGGGGTCTTGTGCGGCTTCTTCATAACCACTCCGACGGATCATCTCAACTGCTGGCACGCCAAACGCCTCTGCTGAGGGTTTGCTGCTCGGCCTACTGGTTTGCTCATCTCCGCTAGTAACCTGAGAAACTTCCGGTGTGCCAAACGCTTCCGCAGATGGTATTCCACTAGGCACAATGGTCTGCGCTATAGTGACTAGGTGAGAAAAAGGCACCGGGCGTTCTTCTGTCGAGGCCCGATACTCGTCCATAAACTTTGGAAATCCGGTTCCTAGGTCCAGATCCAGAGCGCGAGCTGGGTCGCGTCCGAGGACCATTCTCCGCAGAGCGTCGGGCGGCATTATCTCCAGCATGTCGCCGGGTAACAGGACGATGCCCTTGGAGCTGCTCATAGCACCCTTGCCTTTTATCTGGATCCACTCGTACTCGTAGCGGCCCGGGACCGGATAGTTAAAGACCTCCCGCGCCATGCGGTCGGCCGTGTCGGTCGAACCACCACGGCTAGTATGGTCTTTCCCGAACGGCTCGAACGTCGCGCGCAAAGCCTTCCACCGCGCCGCGAGCTCCACCCGCCACCCGAGCTTCCCCTCACCCTTCGAGTAGTCGGCGACCTCCTCCCAGCCGTCCTCGTCGACGAAGACTACCTTATTCTCCTCGGGTAGATGCTCGAGTATCCGGGCCCCAGTAAGCTGCCCCGAAGTAACCTGGGGCAGGTAGGGTGACCAATGCTCGGGCATCTTCCTTCCGCTGATCTCCTGCAGGATATTCCGCAGGTCGTCAGTGTGTTCCAGCGCCTCTCGCGTCACCTCCGCGTAGAAGCCATCCTCGTAGAGTTCGTGCGAGCGCAGGACCTCAACGTCTATCTCCATGCGCTTCAATGCCTCCTCGAAAGGGCTGAGGAAGTGCTCGGCGTAGGAGTCGTGGCAGCCTTCGGGGTCCGGGACGCGGGAGAGGCTGTGGCCGATATAGCGCTTGAAGTCAGCAGGGATGCCGGGGGCGATCTTGCGCAGAGGATCTATCGTGTCCGCGTGGAAGACGAAACGGACTTCAGAACCCCGGGCTTTAAGGGCGTTGACGACCGCCTCGGCGACCAGTACCTCACGCAGGTTGCCGACGTGGATGTTGCCGGAGGGGCTGATCCCGGTTACTACCACGTGCGGGCCCGGCCCGAGCTGCTCGGCGACCTTCTCGGCCCAATCGGGGATTGGATGGCTGTTGCTGGTCACGCACTGCTCCACTAAAGATAGGTAGACAGGAATTGCGAGCTTCGAGGGATGACTTCTTGCGTCTTTGGTTTCTAGCTCGCGGCTTCTATATTGACAATCTCGTACTCGGTTGCACCGCGGGGCGTTGCAACGGTCACCTTCTCCCCGACGCGCCGCTTGAGGACGGCACGGCCCACGGGCGAGGAGTGGGAGAGCTTGCCGCTCCCCGGATCCGACTCGTTCGCTCCGACGATCTGGAAGGTCCTCTCCTCATCCTGGCCGACCACCTTCAGGGTCACGCGGGTGCCGAGGTCCACCGAGCCGGTCTCCGCGCTGGACGGATCCACGACCTTCGCGTTCCTCAGACGTCGCTGAACCTCGCTGATCCGGCGCTCCAAGAGATACTGCTCGTTCTTGGCGTCGTCATACTCGGAGTTCTCGGAGATGTCGCCGAACTCCCTCGCCTGCCGGATACGGTCCGCCACCTCACGCCGCCGGACCTCCGTGAGATATCTGAATTCTTCTTGGAGCTTCTCGAAACCTTCATGGGTGAGGAGCTCCCGGTTCTTGTCTGTCATAAGTCGAGAGAGTATAAGCGGGGGCAACAAAGGTGTCAACGAGAAAAGCCATCAGCTATCAGCTGTCAGCTTCTCCTCGACCAGCGAATTCCGGTGGCGCGGGAGTAGCGCAGCCGGATCGAGCAGGTCGCCTCGTCCGCTGGCTTTCGCCTTCCACAACCTAGCTGATGGCTGAAAGCTGATGGCTTACGAGCTCAACGCCTAGGCGTTGAGCTCGTACAAGACACGCAGGCCCTTGAGGGTGAGATCCGGATCGAGGGCATCTATCTCGCGACAGTGGCGCACGATCGCTGGGGCGGGACCGCCCGTTGCGAGTACGCATAATCCTTTTGGGGCCTCGTAAGAAGCCCTCGCCGATACGCTCGCCGGGGTGTCGGCCGCCAGCTCCTCGCTCATCCGGCGAATCAAGGCGTCTATAGCTCCGGCGTAGCCGAAGATAAAGCCGCTCCTGATAGAGTCGGGGGTATTGGTAGCGATAGCCTTCGGGGGTTCTTCTTCGAGATCGACGCCGGGCAGCTTGGCCGTCCGCGAGACGAGCGCCTCCAGGGCTACGTAGATCCCTGGCAGGATGGCTCCGCCTCGATACACTCCATCGGCGTCAATCGCACACACGGTCGTCGCCGTCCCGAAGTCCACGATGATGGTCGGGAAACCGTAGTAGCGGCCCGCCGCCACGGAGTTGACTATCCTGTCCGCTCCGACCGCCCCCGGGTCGTCGTAACGGTTCTTGAGGCCGGTCTCCATCTCCGTCGTCACCTGGTAGAAGGGAACCTCGAGCACCTTCTCGGCCAGGTTCTTGTACGAGCGATCTAGTCCGGGCACCACACTCGAGACGATCAAAGCTTCCACCCTTTCGAGCCCGAGCCCGTGCAGCCGCAGAAGGCCGTCCGAGACGACACCGATCTCGTCGGCGGTACGATGCGCCTCGGTCGTTATCCGCCAGCGCCCCCGCAGCTGTTCGCCCTCGAAGAGACCCAAGACCGTCTGCGTATTCCCAATGTCCACCGCCATCAACAATCTATACAACTCTCCTCGAACTCTCTCACGCCGCTCAAGTTTGCCTCAGCGACAAGCTCTCCTACCGCGTTGCACCCCGGAATAAACATGCCGGGTGCGAGATCCGCAATCCCTCCGAGGTCGAACGCCTGCAAGCCATCCGGATGCAGTACGGCGAGACACAGCTTTTCTCCTATTACTTCCTCCCCAAAAAGCAAGTTGTCTATGTCAAAGGCCCCGGGAAGCTTTGCCCCTTTCCCGATCCGTCCAAGCGCTTCACCCACCGCCCGCAGGCACCTCATACGTTCCTGAGATTGCTTCCCAAGCTCAAGACAGCCTGGGATACTGGACCAACGTAGTCTTGAATGAGCTCATCTAAGAAGATTCTATAGAGAGCTAAGCTCTATGAACTGCCTCCGCGATCGCGAGCACTTCACGGTTAGGCTGAACGTCGTGTACCCGGAACAGAGTAGCCCCCCGCTCGTAGGCGAGCACCGTGGAGGCTACCGTGCCGAAGAGACGGCTTCTGGCAGCATCGGAGCCGAGAATCTTGCCAAGGAAGCTCTTGCGCGAGGCCCCGACGAGCACGGGAAAGCCGAGTTGTACAAGTGCGTCTAGGTTGTTCAAGAGCTCCAGGTTGTGTTGAAGGGTCTTGCCAAATCCGATACCGGGGTCGAGTACTATGTTTTCCTCCCCTATACCCGCCACGATAGCGCGCTCGGCTCTGGCGGCGAGGAAGTCTCGAACTTCGCGTACCACGTCTTCGTAGCGAGGGTTCTGCTGCATGCTCTTCGGCTCACCCAGCATGTGCATGAGGATTACTGGACAGCTCCTCTGGGCGATGAGCGACGCCATCTTCGGGTCGCCCAGCGCGGTAACGTCGTTGACGATCCGGGCTCCGGCATCGAGGGCAGCTTCGGCAGTAGAAGCCCGGTAGGTGTCGATTGAGACGAGGGCCTCGGGGCGGGCCTCCAGTATACCCCTCACCACCGGTATCACCCGGCGCATCTCCTCCTTCGGGTTCACAGGGTCCGAGCCCGGGCGGGTGGACTCTCCGCCGACGTCTATTATGTGTGCTCCCTCGTCGAGCATCGTCTCGGCTTGGAAGATGGCCGCTTCGATGCCGAAGAACTCACCGCCGTCTGAGAAGGAGTCGGGGGTGACGTTGAGGATGCCCATGAGAACGGGGTCGGGGCCTGAAAGCAGGCTCCCGACCCTCGTGTCACCCTGGGCCCTAGGCCCGTGGTTCATCTAATCTATGTAGTCGTCGCCCCGGGGGTGGCCCTCGGGGTCCGGAACGGCGCTCTCGGCAGGGACCTTGTCGGCAGCGTACTCCTCGACGAGACGGGCGAGGTGCTTGGCGTCTACGGTCTCGTATTCGATCAGGTCCTTGGCCAGCTTGTCCAGGAGGCGCCGGTTGCGCATCAGCAGATCCTCGGCAGTGTCGTAGGACTCGTCGACGATACGCCGGATCTCCTTATCGATCTGGAAGGCGATCTCGTCGGAGTAGTCCGGCTGAGCGTTGAAGTCGCGGCCCATGAAAACCTGCCCGTTTGCGTGCCCAAGAGCCATCGGGCCTAGCTTCTCGCTCATCCCATATCTCGTAACCATCTGCTTCGCGGTCTGCGTCACCCGTTCGAGGTCGTTGGAGGCTCCGGTGGTGATCTCGTCGAAGATAACCCTCTCCGCCGCCCGTCCGCCGAGCATCATCGCCAGCTGCGCCATGAGCTGACCGCGACTCATCATGAAGCGGTCCTCGGTAGGCAGGCTCATGGTGACACCCAGGGCCTGGCCACGCGGGATTATGGTGATCTTGTGCACCGGGTCAGCCTCGGGCAACAGGGCGCCTACGATGGCGTGGCCGGCTTCGTGGTAGGCGGTGATCTCCTTCTCCTTGTCGGAGATGAGGCGCGTCTTGCGCTCCGGACCGGCGATGACCCGGTCTATGGCCTCCTCCATCTCGGACTGGTCTATCTGATCCTTGTCGTGCCGCGCCGCGAGTAGCGCCGCCTCGTTCACGAGGTTCGCCAGATCCGCTCCGGTAAAGCCGGGTGTGCTGCGGGCGAGGGTCTCTATCTCGACGTCGGGACCGAGCGGCTTACCTCTCGTGTGGACGCGCAGAATCTTTTCCCGCCCCGGAAGGTCGGGACGGTCGACGACGATCTGCCTATCGAAGCGTCCGGGTCTCAGGAGAGCCGGGTCGAGGATGTCCGGGCGGTTGGTCGCGGCGATCATGATGATCCCGCCCTTCGCATCGAAGCCGTCCATCTCGACGAGTAGCTGGTTCAAGGTCTGCTCGCGCTCGTCGTGGCCACCGCCAAGGCCCGCTCCGCGCTGCCTGCCGACCGCATCGATCTCGTCCATAAAGATGATGCAGGGGCTGTTCTGCTTGGCCTGCTCGAAGAGGTCGCGTACGCGGCTGGCGCCAACACCTACGAACATCTCCACGAAGTCGGAGCCCGAGATGCTGAAGAACGGCACCCCCGCTTCGCCGGCCACGGCCCGTGCGAGCAGGGTCTTACCCGTTCCGGGAGGACCGACGAGGAGCGCGCCCTTGGGAATGCGAGCGCCGAGCCTCTGAAATTTCTGGGGGGCCTCGAGGAACTCCTTGATCTCCGTGAGCTCCTGGACAGCTTCGTCGGTGCCTGCGACGTCAGCGAAGGTGACCTTTGGTGAGTCCTTGGTCATGCGACGAGCCCGGCTCTTGCCGAAACTCATCACCCGGTTGCCGCTGCCCTGCATGCTGCTCATCAGGAAGAGGAAGAGCAAGAGGAAGATCAGCAGAGGCCCAATAGTGCCGAGCAGCCCGAGCCAGAACCCGGTGTTCTGCGGGTCGGTCTTGAACGGTACCCCGGCATCGTTGAAGACGGCAGCTATGTCGTACTGCTTGGGATAGGGATACTCGAACTTTTCGGGCTGGTTCGCGTCCGGCTCCTGTAGCCAGCCGGTGACGGTCTGGTCGTCGTCCTTCACAAGTAGTGGTTGGTTCTTCATGTCGTCAACGACGAAGGCCTTGTCATTCACCGCCTGCAGGAACTCCTGAGAGTCGAGTTCCCGAACGTTCGGGTTACCGGCGCGAATGAAGTTGACGATGATCACGGCGAAGATCACCAGGAAGATGATGTAGAGCGCGCCACCCCTTAAGAATCTACCCAACTGCTTTACCTCTCCTGAGATACTCTAGGAACAGGAAGATTATACTACCTGCCTCGCCAATCGAAGTATCCGCCATAACACCCGCCTGCGGGCTCCTTCAGGAACCGGCTTTGCTGAAGACCTCTTCCTTGAGAACGCAGATGTCGGGGAGGTTGCGGTAGGCGCCCGCATAATCGAGCCCGTAGCCCACGACGAACTCGTCCGGCACCTCGAAGCCCAGGTACTTGACGTCGAACTCTACCCTGCGCTGTGACGGCTTGGTGAGTAAGGCGAAGATCTCCAGGGAGGCCGGCTTGCGAGCCAGGAGTGAGCGCTCGAGGTACGAGAGCGTAAGACCGGTGTCTATTATGTCCTCGACGATCAGTACGTGCCGGCCGGTGATGTCTTCGTGGAGGTCTTTGAGGATACGCACGACCCCGCTGCTGCTCGTCCCCGACCCATAGGAGCTTATGTCCATGAAATCGATCTCGCACGGCAGGTCGATGCACCGCATGAGGTCCCCCATCACCACGACCGCCCCCCGCAGGACTCCGACGAGGAGCAGGCTCTCCCCAGCGTAGTCCTGAGTAATACGCGCTCCGAGCTCGCGCACTTTCTCCTGGATCTCCCCGCTTGGTATGAGTACCTCTTTCACGTCGGGCATCATACTGGACATCTTCACAAGATTTTCTCCACCTTCACCCTCAGCGCCCGCTCCGTCGTCGACGTCACCTTGAACTCCTCGCCTAGCTCTCCCATAAAGATCCAAGCTACTCTTCCCGACCTATCCACGACCACCGGCGTCCGGCGTCTCAGGTCCTTCGGTACCTTCCGGTCCATCATCGTCCGGAAGACCTTCTTTTCGCCCCCGAGGCCCAACGGACGAATAGTATCCCCCTCGCGCGCCATTCGCACCCGGTAAGGTCCTTTCGAGGCATCGATATAAGCCACCTCGGGTCGAGCCGCATCTTTTCTATCGAGCTCCGGCACCTCCCGCACATCGACGAGCCAGCCATCGAAGCCCTGCTCGCCGACCAGGAGATCCTCCTCTCCGGAGAACAGGTCCGTCCCGTGGTACAGAGCAAGCTCCTCGCCGAAGCGAACCGCGGCGAGGACATGCCCGGGAAGGTGAATTACCCGAGTCCCCTCCTTCTTGCGAGCGAGCTTCAAGATACCCTCCACAGTAGTCGAGCCGAGCGGCATTTCGTCCGCGGTGAGCGTCGCATAGGCCCTCCGCACCACGTGGCGTTGAAGAGCGGGCGGCATCTTGGCCAGCTCATCGACCAGTACGACTACCTCTTCGCCCCGCCAGCGGACGATCCCGGCGACGAGACCTTCGAGGACTTCGAGGTCCTCGCGCAGAAGGGACGCGCCGTGGGCGATGTTGCCACCGGCGCCAGGATAGAGCTCCTCCAGGATCGGCATCACCTCCAGGCGCAGCCGGTTGCGGGCGTACTTGGGGGTGAGATTGGTAGGGTCGGTGCGGTAGGGTTGGCCCAGGTATTCCAGGTAGCGCAGGACGTCGCGCCGGCGATGGTGGATCAGGGGACGCACGATGCGCTCCCGCACCGGCGGTATGCCGGAGAGCCCCCGCAACCCCGCCCCTCGTGCCAGGTTCAAGAGGACCGTTTCGGCCACATCGTCCGCCGTGTGCCCGGTGGCGATAGTGGAAAGCCCTCGCTCATCAGCCAGCTGCTCCGCGAAGCGGTACCGCTCCTCCCGGGCTTCCTGCTGGAGATTACCTTCTCCGAGCTTCGCCCGTCGCTCCTCGTAAGCCAGACCCAGACTCCCGCACAGCTCTCGTACGAAGTTCGCGTCCTCCCGAGACTCTTCGCCGCGCAGCCCGTGGTCCACGTGCAGCACCACCGGCCATCCCCCGAGCTCGACGAGCGCGCGCAAAAGTGCTACCGAATCTGGCCCGCCGGAGACCATCGCCAGCGGGCGCACAAGGTCCATGCCGAAGCGCCGGGCAGTACACCGCACGGCAGCAGAAAACTCGCTGGGCTCCATAAAGCTAATTGTAAGAAATCGCAGAAGGGTCGGCAGCGGAGAGCCATCCAAACCTGCTACTTTCGAACCTACGGGCCAGCAGAACCACTCAACTCTCGGGCCGGCACAGCCCGCAGGACAACCAAGGAACACTGGTCAGCGCTGCACGGTTGCTTCCCGAACTTTCTCTACAGCCTCCGCCAACTACTCACATATGCAGCTTCGGCAACACCGCTACCGACAATGATCCTAATCCGCGCTTATCGATGGTGATGATCCGGGGTTATCGCAGCGTAAGCTCCGGAACCACCTTCCTCTTCGCTCACGGTTTTAGAGGCCGCAGCATCGCTAGTGTTAGGAGCAACCGGTTCCACAAAGACTGGCTGCTCAAAGAGTAACGACTCATCGAAGAACCTTGGCTCTTTGAAGGAAAATGACTCATCGAAGAACATCGGCTCCGCGGGGACTATTGGTCCCACAGGTACTATCGGCTTGGCAGGTACTACCGGCTCTTGCAAAGCTATCGGCGCCGGGGGCACTATCGGCTCAGTAGGTACTATCGGTGCCGGAGGCACTATTGGAGGCGGGGGTACTATCGGCTCCTGCGAGACGATCGGTTGGATGGGCTGCTGGACGCCGGTGTCGATAACGGGGGGTGGCACGGTCTGAGCCACTTCGCCTACGGCCGCTGTTCCGAAGAC
>JAWWQA010000251.1:0-10681 GCA_033854695.1 Rubrobacteraceae bacterium | reverse complement strand
CCGGTTCGTCTTTTTCCGGCTTGACTCCCTGCCCGGGCTCGACCTTCGTCAACTCGGCCTGGACGATAATCCGCTGGGAGTAGTCGGGGAGCGTACAGGTCTGGAGGGTTACGACATTCTTGCCCGGGATGGGATCCGCAACGCTCCAGTCGTAAGGGTCCGCGACGAAGTTATTGAAGACCTTATAGCTGTAGCGCGTGCCGTCGGAGTCGGTCAGGAACACCTCGTCGCCGTCCTCAAGCTTGTCGAGATCCCAGAAAACCAGGTAGCTGTCAGTGCCGAGCCAGCCGAGCCGGTGGCCGGCTATATACACGTTGGACTCCTCCTCCCAGGGGAAGCCCGTGCCCTGGACGTGCTGGGCGCCATCGTCGAGGGACGACTCGTCGTCATACGGGGCGTCAGTGACGTTGAGATCCTCCACCCTCTCCATTTTAGGGACGGTGAGCTTGAGCTTTGTGTCTTTGACGGAGGCAGGCTCCTCTTCCTGAGCCTCCTGATCCTTCGAAGCGTTGGAGATGGCCTTCTGAAACGGCGAGTTCTCGCCCAGGAAGGCATAGCCCACGAGACCAAGACCGGCGACGATGACAAGCAGGGCGAGCATGGAGATCGCCCGCGACCTGCGCTGCTTTCTCCTCTCGTACCGCCGGAACCGCCTGGTCCGGTACTTCTTCACACCATCACCTTTCTTCCAGCACGGCTCGTCCGAAGGCTACGTTATACCCTACGTCTCGAAGATATCGTATAGATTACCGTACGCTTACCTTTTCGTTGCCACTCTCTGGACGCGGCATCCACTCTGCCCCAGATGTGGTGGCGGGAGGGCTTTTATATCACTATAATCGCCCTGATCGCACCAGTAGTAGGAGAAAAAGGCGAGGTGCCTAAGGAGATTTGATGAAGATAGGGGTACCTAAAGAGATAGCAGAAAGCGAACGACGAGTCGGTCTCGTGCCCGAGACTGTAGGCAGGCTCGTCAAGGACGGCTTTGAGGTGCTCGTCGAGAGCGGGGCTGGACAGGACTACAACCTCGACGAGAACTACGAGGAGGCCGGGGCGACGATCGCCTCGGACGCCGGGGAGGTCTACAGCGAGGCGGATCTCGTCGTCAAGGTCGCTGAGCCTACGGAGGATGAGATCGGGCAGATGCACGAGGGACAGGTGATCATCTGCTTCCTCAACGGTCCCAACGAACCGGAACTCGTCAAGAAGCTCGCCGATGCCGGCATCACGGTCTTTTCAAACGAGGCCGTCCCCCGTACGAGCGCGGCGCAGAGTATGGATGCGCTCTCCTCAATGGGCTCCATCGCCGGTTATAAGTCCGCCATTATAGGGGCGGACACACTTGGCAAGTACATCCCCATGATGACCACGGCCGCCGGGACCACCAAGGCGGCGAAGGTCATGGTGCTGGGCGTCGCAGTCGCCGGCCTGCAGGCTATCGCCATCACACACCAACTCGGGGCCGACGTCGTAGCGTACGACATCCGGCCCGAGACCAAAGAGCAAGCCGAGTCCCTGGGCGCTACCTTCATAGACTCCGACGACGAGAAGGAAGACGGCGAAGAGGAAGACCCGTACGAGGAGTACGAGCCCGAGGGCTTCCACAAACTCATGGTGTCCTTAGGATTCTACTCTTTCCAGGATCCGCCGAGGGACGAGTATATCGTGGAGGGAGAGGAGCCCTCCGAGAACGGCGAGGAAGAGGAAGAAGAGGAAGAGGAGGAGGACGAAGGGGGAGTATTCTCCGAGGAGAAGCAGGAAGAGGACTACAAGCTCATACGCGATCATCTGAAGGAGACCGATATCGTCATTACCACGGCAATGGTACCGGGTGCCCAGGCCCCGACCCTGCTCACGCAGGACATGGTCGAGGAGATGAAGCCGGGATCGATCGTTGTAGATCTGGCCGCCGAGGCGGGCGGCAACTGCGAGCTCACGGAGCCCGGGGAGACCGTCGAGCACCAGCAGGTCAAGATCCTCGGTCCCCTCAACCTGCCAAGCCGGCTCCCGATCCACGCGAGCCAGCTCTATTCACGCAACATGAAGAGCTTCATAGATCACATCGTCGAGGATCAATCGGACGAGGACAGCGACGAGAAGGACCTGCAGATCAACCTCGACTTCGAGGACGAGATTATAGACGCAATGTGCATAGCTCACGACGGTGAGATCCGGCACGAGAACATCCGCGAGGCGCTCGAAGACGCCTCCGAAGAGAGCGAGGCCCGCTAATGGAACAGCTCCTCACACAGATAGCCATCTTCGTCATAGCAGCTTTTCTGGGGTGGGAGCTGATCTCGCGCGTCCCGAACATGCTCCACACACCGCTCATGAGCGCGACGAACGCTATCCACGGCATCGTCCTGGTCGGCGCAATCATCGTGATCGCAACCGCGAGCGACGCTTTTACCTTAACGATAGGCTTTATCGCGGTGGTCTTTGGGGCGATGAACGTGGTCGGCGGCTTCTGGGTGACAAATCGAATGCTCGGCATGTTCCGTCCACCGAAACCAAGAGTAATGAAGAGGAAGGGATAGCCCTTGCAAGCTGCAACGTTTCTGGCCTACCTTGTCGCGGCCGCGCTGTTCATCACTGGCATCCGCCGCCTGCGAACACCGGAAACGGCCCGCTCCGGTAACACTCTAGCCGCCTTCGGAATGATCATAGCTCTCGTGGCGACGTTCTTAGTCACCGACGTCGCCACGCCCCTGAGTTGGCCGTTGATCGGGGGCGGGATACTTATAGGCGCCGTTATCGGCGCGGTTTCGGCGCAGCGGGTGCCGATGACGGGGATGCCTCAGATGGTCGCCGCCTTCAACGGCGTCGGCGGTGGGTGCATAGCGCTCGTGGCGCTCTCGGAGTTTTATCAGGGCAGGGCAGAGACTTGGGTTGCCGCGCTTACGGGGCTCTTAACAGTCATCATAGGGTCGTTAAGCTTCTCGGGGAGCGTCATTGCGTTCAGCAAGCTCCAGGAGCTTGCCTTCAGCGGCTCGGTTGTCTTCCCGCTGCAGCAGGTGGTGAACGCCCTCATCTTCCTGAGTATCCTCGTCTTGAGCGCTAACGTCCTGGCAGGCGGGGCGATAGCGCAGGCTTTGGGGTTGCCGTTCCTCGATCCGCTCATCTCTGTGTACGCCATCTTCGTCGCATCGCTCGTCCTGGGCGTCCTGTTCGTGATACCCATAGGCGGAGCGGACATGCCGATCGTTATCTCGCTCTTGAACGCCTTCACTGGACTCGCCGCGGCGGCGTCGGGGTTCGTGCTGGAGAACTACGCACTGCTCATCGGCGGTACGATCGTCGGCGCCTCGGGGACAATCCTCACGCGCAACATGAGCAGTGCCCTGGGGCGGCCCTTGAGCAAGATCATCTTCCAGGGCATCGCCGCCGCAGGGGGCGGCGATGAGGATCAGGAGGAGAAAGAGGTCAACGAGGCGAGCGCGGAGGAGGTGGGCTCGTACCTCAAGGACGAGGCGCAGAAGGTCGTGATTGTGCCCGGCTACGGCCTCGCGGTTGCCCAGGCCCAGGGCCCAATGTACGAGCTGATGGAGCTGCTCGAGTCTGAGGGCAAAGAGGTGAAGTTCGGCATCCACCCCGTAGCGGGACGCATGCCCGGACACATGAACGTCCTTCTCACCGAGGCGGGCGTCCCCTACGATAAGCTCTACGACATGGAGGACATAAACCCCGAGTTCGAGGAGACGGACGCTGTGATCATCGTCGGCGCCAACGACGTCGTGAACCCCGCGGCCAAGGACGAAGAGAAGGACACCGCTATCTCCGGTATGCCCATCCTCGAGGTCGAGAACGCGAAGAAGGTCATCTTCGTCAAGCGTAGCTTAAGCCCCGGCTTCGCCGGTGTGGATAACCCCCTCTTCTACGACCAGGACAAGACCATGATGTACTTCACAGACGCCAAGCAGGGCCTCCAGGACATCGCCGAAGCCTTAAGAAACGAGTAAGAAGCGATCAGCTATCTATTAGCTAGCTGATCGCTGGCCACTAATCGTCGCCTGCGCCGCTGCCAGTCGTGCGACTGGTACCCTGTAGGGGGAGCATGAGACGTAGTCGAGGCCGGCCTCGTGAAAGAACTCGATGCTCTCAGGGTCGCCGCCGTGCTCACCGCAGATACCGAGCTTGAGATCCGGATTCGCCTCCCGGCCCAGCTCGCAGGCTATCGAGACCAGCCTACCTACACTGTCCCGGTCGAGGGTCTCAAAGGGGTTTTTCTGAAGGATGCCTTCTTCAAGGTACCTAGTCAGGAAGCCGCCTTCGGCGTCGTCGCGACTGAGACCGCAGGTGGTCTGAGTAAGGTCGTTAGTGCCGAAGGAGAAGAAATCCGCTCTCTCTGCGATTTCGCCGGCCGTGGTGCAGGCGCAAGGCAGCTCTATCATGGTACCGATCTGGATCGGGTTGTCTTTGCCCAGGACCTCCTCTATTATGCTCTCGGCCTCCTTGCGGGTTTCCTCCAGCTCGTTCCGGAAGCCGACTAGCGGAATCATGATCTCGACGACGGGCGTGTAGCCTTCTTCCCTCACGGCCTTGACCGCCTCGGCGATGGCTCGTACCTGCATCCGGTATATCTCCGGCCGCACTATACCCAAGCGGCAGCCCCGTAGGCCCAGCATAGGGTTCGCCTCCTCGAGACCTTCGATCACCCGCAACTGCCGCCTGAGCTCCGACGCCTCCTCGGGATCCGCCTCGGGATCACCGTTCTCACTTTCGAGGACGACCAGCCTCTCGGCAAGCTCCCTGGAGTCGGGGAGGAACTCGTGCAGCGGCGGGTCAAGGAGCCGGATGGTCACCGGTAGGCTGTCCATGGCTTTGAAGATCTCCACGAAGTCGCCTCGCTGCAGCGGCTCGAGTTCGGCGAGCGCCTCTTTTGATGTGTCCTCGTCCTCCGAGAGAATCATGGAGCGCATTATGTCCAGGCGTCCGTCCTCCATGAACATGTGCTCTGTCCGGCACAACCCGATGCCCTCGGCGCCGAATCCCCGGGCCTTCGTCGCATCCTCAGGGGTATCAGCGTTTGCCCGCACCTTGAGGAAGCGAATCTCGTCTGCCCAGGCGAGGATCTGCTCGAAGTCCTCGGAAGGCTCGGGCTCGACGAGCGGGACATCGCCCTCGACCACCTTGCCGCTGCTACCCTCGATAGTGATGGTATCTCCCGCTTCGAACGTCTTGCCGTTGACGCTGAGCTTTTTGGCGTCGAGGTCTATCTTGAGCGCCTTACAACCGGTGACGGCCGGCTTGCCAAAGCCCCGCGCCACCACTGCCGCATGGCTAGTCATTCCGCCTAGAGCGGTGAGTACGCCTTGGGCCTGGACCAAGCCGTGCACGTCGTCGGGATTCGTCTCTTTGCGGACCAGGATCACCGCCTCCCCCGCCTCTCCCTTCTCCTCGGCCTCATCGGCCGTGAAGACGATCGCGCCCGTAGCCGCCCCCGGAGAGGCCGGCAGTCCCTTGGCGAGGACCTCTAGCTCAGCCTCGGGGTCTATGTACGGGTGGAGGACCTGATTCAGTTGGGAGGGCTCGATGCGCGCTACAGCCTCCTCACGGGAGATGAGGCCTTCCTCGGCCATGTCGTACGCCATCTTGAGGGCGGCGACCGCCGTGCGCTTGCCCGAGCGGGTCTGGAGCATGTAGAGCTGGTCCCGCTCCACGGTGAACTCGACGTCCTGCATGTCGCAGTACTCTTGCTCGAGCTTTTGCATGGTTTCCAGGAGCTGCTCGAAGGCGCGAGACATCTTCTCTTCCATCTCCTCCAAGGGATACGGGGTGCGGATGCCGGCCACCACGTCCTCACCTTGGGCGTTCAGGAGGAATTCCCCGAAGAGCCCCTGCTCCCCCGTGGATGGATCCCGGGTGAAAGCCACCCCGGTAGCGGAGGTCTCGCCCATATTCCCGAAGACCATCGTCTGAACCGTAACGGCAGTCCCCAAAGTATCCCGAATGCCGAACTGCTTGCGGTAGGCGATAGCCCGATCATTCTGCCAGGAGTCGAAGACCGCCTGAATCGCAAGTTTAAGTTGCTCCTTGGGTTCCTCCGGGAACGACCGGTCGGCCTCCTCCTCGACGATCCTCTTGTACGTCCCTACCAGCTCCTTAAGGTCGTCCACGTTCAGGTCTGTATCCTCTTCGACCCCGCGCTCCTTTTTGAGGTCGGCCAGAGCATCCTCGAACTTTTCGTGTTCGACCTTCAGGACGATATCGCCGAACATCTGGACGAAGCGCCGGTAGGAGTCGTAGGCGAAGCGCTCGTCGCCGGTCCTGCGGCCGAGACCCTCGACGGCGGTATCGTTGAGGCCCAGATTGAGGACCGTATCCATCATACCCGGCATCGAGACTGCAGCCCCACTCCTGACGGAGACGAGCAGCGGGTCTTCGGGGTCCCCGAGGCATTTGCCACTCGCCTTCTCGAGCTTCCCCAGATGCTCAGTAACGCTCTCCATAAGACCGTCCGGTAGCTCTCCGCCATCCATGTAGGCCTGGCACGCCTCGGTGGTGATAATGAATCCCGGCGGCACAGGCAGATCTAGACTGCTCATCCCGGCCAACCCGGAACCTTTGCCACCCAAAAGATCTTTCATGTCTTTCGTACCCTCGGAGAACTCGTACACGAACTTGCTCTCGCCTGCCATCGAACTGATACCTTCCCCCACACAAACCGCGTGGCTATCCAGCGTAATTAGTAACAATTATCTCACTCTGAGAACCCGTGCGCAATCGGCACGGCTCGCTGGCTCCGAGCTTAGATTTCTCTAGGCCACTCCCGGATCATCACCCGGGCACTTCATATCCGAGGATCGTCCGACACCTTCCTCGCTTAACGCTCGAATGGGTCTTCTGTGAGGGTGTTCTCCTCCAGCTACTCTGGCAGGAAGCTACCAACCGCCCGTTTCTATCTTAGGCGCTCTCGCGTTGCCGCGAGACGTATCGCATAAGACCGGCGACCAGCATCTCGTAGTTGGCCGCGAGCTCGTAACGCTCGGCATCCTCGGGGTCGGCTCCCTCGCGGAGCATCTCCGCATCGCCCTTCGCCTCTAGTTCCTCGGCGATGTCTTCTTGAGAACGTCCTTCGTCCATGCGCTCCTCGACGAGGAGCAGCCAATCCTGCAGGCGCTGCTCTAACTCGCTCAGGTGCCTTTCTACGTCCTCGTACGAGCCGAAGTGTGTGGGACACAGGACCTTTGGTTCGAGCTTTCGGATAGTTTCGATGCTCCCCTTCCATGCCTCGATGTCGACCTCCGGCGGGGGTGTCGGCGGCTTTACGTACGACTGGCCGGGCAGGCGGACTCCACCCACGTCCCCGGTGAAGAGTGTCCCCGACTGAGGCTCGAAATAAGCCAGATGGTGATAAGCATGACCCGGCGTGTAGTGTGCTGTGAGCAGGCCACCGGCTGCTTCAATCTCCTCGCCACCCTCGAGCTTGACGAGGCGATCCTCCGAAACGGGCCGGACTTCGCCCCAAAGCTCATCCATGTTCTCCTCGCCGTAGAGGCGGGCTGCGCTCTGCAGAAGCTTCGACGGGTCCACGAGGTGCGGGTAGCCAACCTCGTGTACGTAGAAGGTGGCGTTTGGCAGAAGCTCAGTAAGGTTGCCTGAAGCCCCGGAGTGGTCCAGATGGATGTGCGTCAGGAAGACCTGCTCAATGCCCTCGGGGTCGACGCCGTGATCTTCAAGGCCCCGCAGGAGGTTCTCGATGCAGGTCGTGGGTCCGGTCTCGACTATCGCGGCAGACCCCTCCCCCACAAGGAGGAAAGAGGCGATGATCTCCTCCGTCCCCATGAAGTCCAAATCAATCGTCTCTATCTTCATCCGCCGCTCCCCGATAGGTCGCTTACGCAGCCATTACACGCTCCGAACCGGGAATTATACAGGCCTTCTCTGCTAGACTTTTCCGGAACCGCGAAACGCCGGTCGAGAGAAGGAGAGGATGCCGCTTTGGACCTGAACCTCATGCGCGAGCTGTCAGTCTCGACGGACTCCAAAATCATTCTGCTCGTTCTGGACGGGCTGGGTGGGTTGCCGATGGATCCCTTCGACAGGACCGAGCTTGAAGCCGCAAATGCCCCCAACTTCGACGCGCTCGCCACCCGCTCAGATCTGGGCCTCAGCAGACCCGTCACCGCGGGCGTCAGCCCCGGCAGCGGTCCCGGCCACCTGGCCCTCTTCGGCTACAACCCTTTGGAGTATGAGGTCGGCCGCGGCGTGCTCAGCGCTCTGGGTATCGGTTTCGAGCTCGGCGAGAACGACCTGGCTGCCAGGATCAACTTTGCCACCAAAGACGAGACCGGTAAAATCTCCGACAGGCGCGCCGGCCGTATCGCCTCCTCTGATGCCGCGAAGCTCGTGGACCTCCTCAACGAGAACATCAAGCTCGATGACGCCGAGGTCTTCGTCACGCACGAAAAAGAGCACCGGGCCGTCGCCGTCTTCCGGGCGGACGGCCTCTCGGACGCTCTCTCTGACTCTGATCCCCAGAGAACGGGGCTCGAACCCCTGCCCGTCGAGCCAACGAACAGCGACCCAGAGGCAAAAAGAAGCGCCGAGCTCGCCAACGCCTTCATCGAGCAGGCAGATGAGATCCTCGCCGACCACCATCCGGCTAACACGGTTCTCTTACGCGGCTTCGGTATGCACCCGGCTCTCCCGAAGTTCGATGAGATCTACGAGCTCCGCGCGGCGGCAATCGCAAGCTACCCCATGTACAAGGGCCTCGCCCGGCTCGCCGGGATGGAGGTCCTCAAAGAAGGCGAGGGCATAGCCGGCGAGTTCGAGACCCTGAAGGAAAACTGGGGATCCCATGACTTCTTCTTCGTCCACGTCAAGGCCACCGACGCCGCTGGCGAGGACGGCGATTTCGAGCGAAAGGCAGCGGTCATAGAAGAGGTGGACGCCCTGCTACCGGCCCTCCTCGACCTCGGCCCCGCCGCCTTTGCAGTGACCGGCGACCACACGACGCCCGCGAAGATGAAGAGCCACTCCTGGCACGGGGTACCGTTCCTCCTCTCCTCGGAGTACACCTTGCCGACCGCCGAGAGCTTCGGAGAGCGCGCCTGCGCGAGTGGTTCTCTGGGTGTCTTCCCGGCCGAGGAGATCATGGGCCTCCTCATGGGCCACGCCCTAAAGCTAAACCGTTACGGCGCCTAGTAATCCCATCGAAGTAACGGAACGAGAGAGGGAGCGCTTGGAAGCGCTCGCGCAGCTCGAAGAGGAGATAACCTCCTGCCGGCGCTGCCCGCGTCTCGTTGAGTGGCGCGAGAAGGTCGCCCGCGAGAAGAAGGCAGGCCACGCCGGCGAAGAGTACTGGGGTCGTCCCGTCCCCGGGTTCGGCGACCCTGACGCCCGGGTGGTTGTGCTCGGCCTGGCTCCTGCTGCGCACGGGGCCAACCGCACCGGCCGCTACTTCACCGGCGATCGCTCCGGTGACTTCCTTTTCGGCTCGCTCTACCGCACCAGCTACGTGAGCAGCCCGATCTCGCGGCACGCGGGCGACGGCATGCGCTTGCGGGATCTCTGGATCTCCGCCGCTGTACGCTGCGCCCCGCCAAAGAACAAGCCCACCTCTGCCGAGCGCGACGCCTGCCTCCCCTACGCCGCACGCGAACTACAGCTACTCCCCGCCGCGCAAGTTCTTGTCTGCCTCGGGGCCTTCGCCTGGGACGCCGCCCTCCGCCTTTATGAAGTCCGGCCGAAACCAAAGTTCACCCACGGCGCCGAGCACGTAACAACTTCCGGCCTCACCCTCCTCGGCTGCTACCATCCCTCCCAACAGAACACCTTCACCGGGGTCCTCACCGAGTCTATGCTCGACTCAGTGTTTCTGAGGGCGAGGGAGCTCCCAGAGAAAGGATAGTTATCGTGAAGCTTGTCGGCATAGATTTCGCCACTAACCCCCGAAACTGCGGAACCTGTGTTCTCGAAGACTACGCCGTCGAGTACGTCAGTCGCGTTAGCACGACCGAGGAGCATCGAGACGCTTCCGGACCGTCTCCGGCACGAGGAGGTCGAGGGATAGATCCGAGTCCCGAACGGTACAATGAGCGCTCGCTTGCTGTAATAACCGAGGGAGGTACCGGTTGAACCGCGAAGAGTCCTGGGAACTACTGTGTAAGTGGACGGAGAGCAACTCTTTGCGAAAACACATGCTCGCAGTCGAAACTGCAATGCGGGCCTACGCTCGGAAGTTCGGCGAGGACGAGGAGAAGTGGGGGATCACCGGCCTCCTCCACGATATGGACTACGAGAAGCACCCCACTCCCGCCGAGCACCCCATGGTCGGCGGGAGAGAGCTCGCGAGCAGGGGCTACCCGGAGGACGTGCTCGAGGCGATAAAAGGCCACGCTGACTACCTGGACGTGCCGCGCGAGACCCTCATGGCCAGAACCCTCTACGCTGTGGACGAGCTCTCTGGCTTTATTACGGCTTGTGCTCTTGTTCGGCCAGAGGGCCTGGAGGGCATGAAAGCGAGGAGCGTACGCAAGAAGATGAAGCAGAAGTCGTTCGCCGCGAACGTGAGTCGAGAGGACATCGTACGCGGCGCGGAAGAGCTCGGAGTGGACCTCAACGAGCACATAGACTTCGTCGTCGCAGCGCTCCGGGAGGAGTCGCGCGCTCTGGGCCTCACACCCTACCAATCGGGGGGATAGGCTGCTGGTTTCGTCACGCCCGGCAAACCACA
>JAWWQA010000250.1:0-5039 GCA_033854695.1 Rubrobacteraceae bacterium | reverse complement strand
CGCGCCACTCGTAATCTCCGGCCTGATCAGGCACGATGGCGCTTCTCCTATTGGCTCTCTACTCCAGAGCGACGAGAGGGTCGCCGGAGCGGACGATCTGGCCGGCCTCGACCAGGATCTTCGAGACCATACCGTCTTTTTTCGCCAGTATCTCGCTCTCCATCTTCATCGCCTCGAGCACGCACACTGGGTCATCCACCGCGACCGCCTGTCCCTCCTGGACGAATACCTTCAAGATCGTCCCTTGCATAGGCGCCACCACCGTGCCCTCCGTGACAGCCGTTCGCCCCCGTTCCCTCCGCCGCCTTGCCGGAGGCGCCTTCACGTCCTCCCGGCCGGCTTCGTCCGCGAACACCTTGACCCGGAAGAGCTTGCCGTTGACCTCGACCTCCACCTCCCGCACATCCTTCTCAGGCCGCTCTCTCTGGCCGTCCTCGACCGGCCGGGCTTCAATCTCTAGCTTCTCGAGCCTCTCCGCGATGAACCCTGTAGTGTAGCTTCCCTTCACGAAGACCTCATCGTCCAGGATGGCCTTGAAGAAGGGCAGGGTCGTAGCGATGCCCTCGATCCTGAACTCCCCGAGCGCCCGCCTGAGGCGCCTGAGCGCATCCTCCCGGTCCATGCCCCGCACGATGAGCTTGGCGAAGAGCGGGTCGTAAGACTCCGGCACTATACCCGGCCCCTGGAGCGACGAGTCCACCCGTACCCCCGGTCCGCCCGGCTCCACATAGGCGGTAACGGTTCCGGGGCTCGGGACGAAGCCGTTCGCCGCGTCCTCGGCGTTTATGCGCACCTCGATCGCGTGCCCCTGCCAGGAAACCTCCTCCTGGCTTATCGGCAGCTCCTCCCCGGCAGCGACGCGGATGCCGGTCTGCACGATGTCTATCCCCGTGACCTCCTCGGTGACGGGGTGCTCGACCTGAACCCGGGTGTTCATCTCAAGGAAGTAGAACTCGTCTTCCTGCACCAGGAACTCCACCGTGCCAACGTTGTCGTAGCCTACCGCCTCGGCTGCTTCGACCGCCGCCTTGCCCATCTCTTCGCGCATCGTAGGATCTATAGCCGGGCTCGGGCACTCCTCCAAAAGCTTCTGATGTCTGCGTTGGATCGAACAGTCACGCTCGCCCAGGTGAATAGCGTTGCCGTGCTTGTCGCGCACTACCTGTATCTCGACATGTCTGGGAGAAGACAGATACTTCTCCAGATAGACCGTCCCATCACCGAAATATGCCTCTCCCTCCCTCGTGGCCCGCTCGAAGGCCGCTGCAGCTCCGTCCTCATCGAGGGCCACGGCGAAGCCCTTACCACCACCTCCCGAGGACGCCTTTACCGCCACCGGGTAGCCGTACTTCCCGGCGAAGTCGAAGACGGCATCCGCGGAGTCTACAGGGTCTTCGGTACCAGGCGTCATGGGAACGCCCGCCTTCCCCATGATGCGCCGGCTCTCCACCTTGCTCCCCATAGCCTCCATCGCCTCCGGGCGAGGTCCGATCCAGACAAGACCCGCCTCCCTCACCGCCCAGGCAAACGGCGCGCTCTCCGCCAGAAACCCGTATCCTGGATGCACCGCCTCCGCTCCCGAACGCTTTGCGACCTCGATCAACTTCTCCATGTTCAGGTAGCTCTCCGTCGCCGGCGCGGGTCCCACGTGATACGCCTCGTCGGCAAGCCGCGCGTGAAACGATTCGCGGTCCACATCCGAGTACACCGCGACGCTCTTCACACCCATCTCCCGCAGCGCGCGGATGATGCGGACGGCTATCTCACCGCGGTTCGCAACCAGTACCTTCTCGAACAACTAAACCATGCCTTCCCAACTAGAATACGACCACAGGGCGCCCTCCAGCTTCATCGCTCGCGGCGGTGGATGCCCGAGAAGACCCGCGAGCCGCCACCGGCTGCGCTTCAGGGAGGCGGTCTCCTCGGGATCTTCGCGGTCCTCCCGAATCTCCGCGAGCGCAGCCATTATCGCCGCAACCTCCTCGGGGTTCGGGTCAGGTTCGATCCTCAAAGAGGGATGTTTCCGTGCTTGCGCGGCGGGCGCTCGGGGCGCTTGGTACGAATCATAGAGAGCGCCTTAATGAGATACGGCCTCGTCTCACGCGGGTCTATGATGTCGTCTATAAAGCCCATCTCGGCGGCGACCGTCGGGTTGTTGAACTGCTCCTCATAGTCAGCGATGAGCTCCTCGCGTTTCCCTTCGGGGTCCTCGGCCTCGGCGATCTGGCGCCGGAAGATAACGTTGACGGCGGCCCTCGCCCCCATCACGGCGATCTCACCCGTCGGCCACGCCACGTTGACGTCCGCCCCGATGTGCTTGGAGCACATAACGTCGTAAGCTCCACCATACGCCTTCCGCGTGATGACCGTCATCTTGGGTACCGTCGCCTCGGAGAAAGCATAGAGCAGCTTCGCCCCGTGGCGGATAATGCCCCCCCACTCCTGGTCGGTCCCCGGCAAGAAACCCGGCACGTCGACGAACGTGACGAGCGGGATGTTGAACGCATCGCAGAAGCGTACGAACCGCGCTCCCTTCACGCTCGCGTCTATGTCGAGCGTGCCGGCGAGTACCGCCGGCTGGTTGCCGACCACACCGACGGCATGCCCGTCGAGGCGGGCGAAGCCTACAACCAGGTTCTGGGCCCACCCCTCCTGCACCTCAAAGAACTCCCCGTCATCCATCACGCCCTCTATGGCCTGTCGCATATCGTAAGGCCGCTGGGGCGAATCCGGGACGAGCGAGGCAAGCTCCTCGTCCATCCGTTCCGGGTCGTCGGTGGACCTGTAGTACGGGGCGCTCTCCAGGTTGTTCTCAGGAAGGAAAGAGAGGAGGTAGCGGACGTCTTCGAGGCAGGTCTCCTCGTCGGGGGAGGAGAAGTGGGCGACCCCGCTCTTGGCGTTGTGTGTACCGGCGCCGCCTAGCTCCTCCTGGGTGACTTCCTCGCCCGTGACGCTCTTTATGACGTCAGGGCCGGTTATGAACATGTGGCTCGTCTCCTCGACCATGAAGATGAAGTCCGTAATCGCCGGGGAGTAAACGGCTCCTCCGGCGCAGGGACCCATGATCACGCTGATCTGGGGCACTACCCCTGAGGCCAGTACGTTTCTGTGGAAGATCTCCGCGTAGCCGGCCAAAGAGAGCACACCCTCCTGGATGCGCGCCCCGCCCGAATCGTTTATGCCGACGATCGGGCAACCCGTGTTGATAGCCAGATCCATTACCTTGCAGACCTTCTGTGCGTACACCTCCCCTAAAGACCCCCCAAAGACCGTAAAGTCCTGCGAGAACACGCAGACCTTGCGGCCGGAGACCTCCCCATATCCTACGACCACACCGTCGCCTAAAGGCTTGTTCTTCTCCAACCCGAAGTTGTAAGAGCGGTGAACCCGGTAGCGATCCAGCTCGACGAAAGTACCGGGGTCCAGGAGCAGTTCGATCCGCTCGCGCGCCGTGAGCTTGCCCCTCTCCCGCTGCCGCTGCACGGCCTGCTCGGACGCCTGGTGCGCCGCAGTCTCCCGCAGACGCGCGAGACCTTCGATCTTCCCGGCAGTCGTGTCTTCGCCTAGCCTTTCGCTCTGCATAGTTTAGATTCTACACGCACGGATCACGATTCGCCTGCGGCATTCCGGCTCCCACTACTCTCGCCGGGCGGCTATCTCATCCGAGGCTCATACTGGGACCCATATCCTCCAGGCGTCTCTTGACGGCGTTCAAGAAACGGAGGGCGGTCCCGCCGTCCAGGATGCGGTGGTCGAAGGAGAACTCCAGGTTTACCATCCTGCGGATCGCTATCGCGTCGTCTATTGACCACCGCCCGCTTCACTATGGCTTCGACCGAGAGTATCGCCTCCTGTGACTTCGTTCCGTGCCGCTGTGTATGCTCGTTCGGCACTATGGCAGGAGATCATCCACCGGCATCGTCCATCCTGGTAGGGCCGGTTCTGCTTCGGCCACGTCCCCGCTGCGGTAGATCGTGGGTGCGTTCGGATCGCTGGCGCGGTAGACGCGTACGACGCGCTCGCGCAAGACATCGACATCCCACACCACCAGGGTGCCCGCTGCGAAGTAGTCGGCCCGTTTTCGCGCCATTTCCTGCTCGGCCCTCTCTCCGTAGTCGCCCTCGCTGCGCACCTCCGCGGCGAAGATCGGAGCGCCGTCCAGAAACCGTCCGCCCTGCAGGGGGCCGGGGTGGAACGCGGCGTCGGGGCTGAACGAGCCACGGCGCGGCAGGTCCACTACGAAGCCGACGTTGTCGGGAAAAGCGTAGCCGCGCCCCGTTCGTCGCTCGTAGTCGCGCAGTGATACGTAGATCTCACCGCCCGACCTGCCAGGAATCCCGCCGGTGGGCGCCATCAGCACTATCTCCCCGTTTACGAGCTCCGCCTTGCCATTTTCCGGGACCCTGTACAGATCGTCGATCGTCGCTCTCGTGCGTGGGCTCATACAACTTCACCTGACCTCTCCGCTCGCCGTCATTATATCGATCCAGCCAACAGCGACGGGTCACCTACGTCAGACGGCAGGCCGGTTGACGCGAAGCAGTTGACCTGTCAGAGCCGGTTGTGCTTCCAGAGCACGATGAACCTGTTGCGCCTGGCGCTCGAAATCCGCATCGAACGTGCAGGCAACGATGCCTTCGTGCTGTTGCTGCTCATGGTGTAGGCGGACGAAGTGCTTGCGGTTCAGCGTCAAGACGGCCCGCCGGTCGCTGCTGGCCTCCGCCAGAACCTCCTATCAGTAATCGCCTGTTCGGCTCTGCCCGCCTCTCGCATCGTCACCACGTCGTGTCCGAGGCGCCGGAGCGCCTCGACCACAGGTAGGGGAAAGTTCTCGTTGGCGTACAGGCGCGCCACCTACGCTTCTTCGTTTTCCCGGATCTGGCGTTCGATCTCCTCCCGATGCGCACGCGCATAGGCCCAGGCATGGACCAGATCCTCGGCCCGCAGCGCCGGATAACTACGCAACAGATCCGCCTCCGTAACGCCCAGACGCCTGGCCTGCTCCAGAACCCAGACCGGAATGCGCGTGCGGACGATGC
>JAWWQA010000249.1:0-2602 GCA_033854695.1 Rubrobacteraceae bacterium | reverse complement strand
CCAGGCGTTGCAGCACCATGGCCACGACGAGCGCCAGGATCATTACGACCACGGCGCCCAGGAGCCTCGGGATGAACTCGGTTATCGCGACCACGAGGTCGGCCAGTATCCCGTTCAGAGTGTTCACCAATGCCTCCTTAGATACCTTGTCCGGCAGAGCCCGGGCTTCTGAGCCCCAGATAATAGACAAAAGCTTCGAGGTAGGCTCGCCCCATGCCGGCGAAGAAGTCCTCCGCCTGTCTGAAAAAGGCCGAGAGGTACGCTCTGCGGATGGCGTATTCGATCACCGCTTCGGGCACCTCGGGCGACTCATCCCCGATGGCACCGAGCAGGGCGAGCATCCGGAGGTAGGACTCGGCAAGACGCAGAGCTTCGGGGTCTTCAAGAATGAGTTGCTCGACCTCGCGGGCCTGCGCGCCCGAGAGCTCGCTCGCGGCGTAGGCACCGATCCTCTCCAGTATATCCCAGCGGTCCGAGCCGATCACCGCGAGTCCTCCTCCGCGGAGAGCGCCACGAGCAGGGCAGCCCGGCCCCTGCTGACCCAGCCCTTCGCCGTGCCGTCGGGAACGTCCAGGATCTGCGCGACCTCCGCGTAGCTGAGCCCTTCCATGTGGCGCAACACCAGTGCTGCCCGGTGCTCAGCCCGCACGCGCCCCAGGGCTCGCAAGAGCTCCTTACGACGCTCCCCGGCGAGGGCGGCCGTCTCGGGGTCGTCTTCACTTCCCTGCAAGACAGGCAGTTGGAGAAGCTCGTCACTTACCTCCCGCGCCTCCCGGGCCCTCTCTTTCCGGAGGATGCTCAGGCAGGTGTTGACCGTTATCTTGTAGAGCCAGGTGCTAAAGGTGCTATCTCCCCTGAACCTCTTTATGTTCCGCCAGACCCGGATCCAAACCTCCTGGCTGGCGTCCTGCGCGTCCTCGACACCCGTTATCCGTATGGCGACCCTGTATACGAGCCCCGAGTGGGTTCGAACTAACTGCGCGAAGGCCTCCACGTCGCCCCTTGCGGCCTTCTCCGCCAGATTGTGGTCCGCAAAGGTCATGCGTAAGGCGTCCTCCGTCGCGTTACCGCTACGATCGTCTTTCCGCCACCCTACTATATGCCCTCAAGATAACAGACCCACGTCTCCCCGCCAGGGTTACGGGAGAAATCTCTTTGTGTTCGAAAATCTTGAAATCCTGCACGGACACCGTAACGGAATCGCCCCTCCGGTGGTCTAAGGTATTAATGACATGAAAGCAGCCGTCTTCTCTTATTCCACAAGGGGTGGTGACGTGCACGGGACAGAGGTACGGGAATGGGGCGAGGAAGGCGTGCTGGTCGAGCTTAGGGGTGAGTTCGACCAGCACAACCTGAAGGACCTGCGGCAGGCCCTGAGCGCCGTGGTGGTGCGGTGCCAGACGATGTTGGATCTCTCCAGGGTAACTTTCCTCGATATAGAGGCTACCCGTGAGCTGGCGATCCAGTCACAGCTCTACGCCCCTCACCTGACGCTGTGCAACCCCTCCTGGCAGGTACGGAGGAGCGTAGCGGCGTGCGGGTTCGAGGCGTGGCTCGACTTTCGCTCTGACGCGACCGACCTGGCCTACTGCCGGGCCTCCTAGCCGGAACCAGTCCCGAAGACCAGCCGTCGCATGCTGTCAGTCGTCTGTCTCGCCCTCGAAGAGAGCGAACGCCGCGCCCTGGGGATCGCGCACGACCGAGATCCGGCCGGCTCCTATACTGAACGGTCCAGCCAGCACGTCGCCGCCCAGTTCCCGCACCTTCGTGATGGCTTCGTCGCACGAGGGGACGGTGAAGTAGCCGGATCGGTCGTCGCCAGATCCACCTAGCAGAAGGTCCCCGGCTCGTAACGCTCTCTCTTGCCCATCCATTACTCCTTCCTACCTCTTCTTCCGATCGGCTAAAGAGCCGTGTCGTAAGTCTACGGAGGGTGCTCTCGGCTCCAAGTAGCAAAAGCTCACGGCCGAGAAGCAACTCGTGCTTGACAGGAAGATCGAGGATTCACGCTTTGACGAAACGGAGATCTACGAACGGCTCGTGAATTCTCGCGCTCACCCTCTTCGATAGTAGGAACGTAGTGAGTCTTGTTGTATTAGTGGAGACCGGTTGCTAAGAGTTCTGAGGCTGCTTTACTCGGAAGTGGCTTCGAGAAGTAGTTCCCCTGAGCCAGGTCGCACCTGAGCCCCCGCAGATGTGCTAGTTGCTCGGCGGTTTCTACTCCCTCGGCTATAACATGCATACCCAGAGTATGTGCCAGCGTGATTACTCCCGACACTATCGCTGTATCCTCGGGATTTTCCCTGAGTGCCTCAACGAAGGAGCGATCGATCTTCAGGTAGTCTATGGGGAAGCGCTTCAGGTAAGAGAGCGAGGAGTAACCTGTTCCGAAGTCGTCTACCGCTAGCTGTACGCCCAAATCCTTCAACTCCTGAAGAGTAGTAATGGTGCCTTGAGCATCTCCCATCACAACGCTTTCGGTTATTTCCAGACACAGACAGCGCGGGTTCAGTCCAGTCTCTCGCAGTATGCGGGCGACGTCTTGGGTTAGCTTGGGATGCTGGAACTGTCTTGAGGAGAGGTTCACGCTCATCATCTGCGG
>JAWWQA010000248.1:0-4168 GCA_033854695.1 Rubrobacteraceae bacterium | reverse complement strand
CCCACACCCACCTCGGTTTCCGCAGGGGAGATGAGCCGCAGGGCGGCTCCTTCTCGAGTTGGGTAAGGGAGCTCGTCTCCAGGCTCCCCGAGAAGGGAGCCTGGACCGCAGAGGCCGCGAGGAACTCCGCACGGGAAGCTATAGCGTCCGGCACTACCTTCATAGCTGATTCCTCGCCGTACGGGGAGTGCCTGCCCCAGCTTGCCGAATCCGGGCTCGCCGGAATAGCCTACGTGGAGTTTTTCCCGTTCCAGTTCAATACACCCGAGGAGGCGGTGGACTGCATCGAAAAAAAGGTGTTCGACTTGCGCGAGGGGCTGCCCTCGCGGGTAGCGGTGGAGATGAGCGTGCATGCACTGTACACGGTGGACCCGAAGTCGTCGTGGCTCGCGGCGCAGAGAACACGGGAAAGGGGGGACCGGCTCTCCATCCACCTTTCGGAGAGCCCGGAAGAGATCGAGTTCGTCCGGAAGGGGACGGGGGGCCTGGAGAACGTCTTCGAGGTCTTCGGGTTCCGGGCCGACTGGGGCGGTGCTGACGTCTCGCCGGTCCGGTACGCCGAAAGTATGGGACTACTCTGGCCGGGTACGATCGCGGCGCACCTCGCGACTGGCGTCTCGGAGGAGGACATAGAGATCTTGGCTCGGACCGGTGTTGCCGCCGCCCATTGCCCTCGATCTAATGTGTATCTGGGCTGCGGGCTCTCGCCGGTGCCGGAGATGCTCGAGCGCGGCGTGCGGGTTGGCATGGGGACGGACGGCCTGTGGAGCAGCCCGAGCATGAACCTCTTCGAGGAGACGCTCTTCGCTGTGAAGCTGCACGGTTTCGATGGGGAGACGGGGCTGAAGCTCGCCACGCTCTTTGGGGCGCGGGCCTTAGGTGTAGAGGGCGAGACGGGGAGCCTTTCGACCGGGAAGTGGGCAGACTTCGCGGTGATTGAGGCGGCGCCCCAGAACCTAGCTGGCAATAGCACTGAGATGGAGATCTTGGAGGCCGCGGCGGGCGGTGGAGTAGCGGCTACCGTGGTCGGAGGGGAGCTGGTACACAACCGGCTCGGCGCGTGAGGCTCCCGAGGCGTGTGGAAGTGCTCGGTTTAGTTCTACAAGCCTTCTCTCTATAGGGCTCCTAAGACCCGTCCGTTAGCGGCAGGTTGTCTTCGGGTGGCTTGATGCCCAGGGCCGGACCCTCTAGCGTCTCCACCAGGTCTATAGTGCTTCCGTTGAGGGCTTCGCTGACGGGACGAGCGATGCGCAGCAGGTCTTCTCCTTCGTGCTGCACCACCTGGTCGTCGCTCTTGGGCTCGCCGATGCCCAGGCGAATCTGAGTTTCGTCCTTCACCTGATCTGTCGCCACAGGATCCAGGCGCAGTATCGTGCCGTCAGGGTTGTCGATGCTCCGGAAAAGCTCCCTCGCTTCCTCGGTTACCGTGATCATGCCTCCCCCTCCCCTTGCCAGGCTCCCCAACGCAGCTCAGACTATACGTTCGCGGGCCGAAGGTTGTGGTTTGGAGCGTACAGTTTCACGGTCCAGGCTAACATCTCTGCCGCATCCTGTTCAAGGCAACCCGCAAGGCCGACACGTTAGCCCAAGCGCCCCACGGCGGCGCGAGTTCTCGAGAACAGCTACCAAAGATCGGGACTATCCTTCATAGATAAGCCACATTCTCGAACGAGTCGAGGTCATCTGCCGACAGGCAAGCTCGCAAGCCCTGTAGACGCGGTCCGGACGTTACGAGCGGAAGGGCTATCCCGCCAGCTTGGATACCAGACTGCCCAGTTCTATCGCTTTCAAGCTCTCGCGTTCTTGCCGCGGACGACCATCGGTCGGCATCCAATCACCACCCACCTTATCTAGAAATGTTAAGTAATTTTAAAAGCCACGGCATAGCTTACTGCAAGTCCGGTTCTTGGACGATGTTTGTAGCTTTACAACGTTATGAGAACCCCTACCTCTGTGATATACAATCAGCTCGCCCCGTAGTAGAGTCGTAGGAGAACATAGCCTGCCATGATGCTGGACCGTGACAAGATTACCTTCTGGACCCGTTTGGGCGCGATCGCGCTGGCCTTAATCTTCGTCGGCTCGTTCGTCTTCATGGGTGTCGGCACGAACATCAACTTAAACCTCTTCGACCTTCTGGGTGGTGGCGACTCTTCCCAGGGGCAGAAAGAACAGACCACGAGCGCCGATGAGCAGATAACCAGGGCCGAACAGGAACTCGAGAACGACCCGGAGAACCCGAAGATCATAAGACGCCTCGCCGGTCTCTATATCCAGGATGGCCGGACAGACGAGGCGACGAAGATTCTGGAGCAGGGTCGCGAAGTCGCCCCCGATGACCCCGTCATCCCGCTCTACCTCGGCCAGGTCTATGAAAAAAAGGCCCAGGGGTTGACGGACGAGGAGCAGCGCAAGGCTTCGTACAAACAGGCTGGGGATGCCTATGCTGCCGCTACGGAGCTCCAAAGTGACAAGCCCCAGGCGTACCTCTTGGCGGGGCAGGCCTACGAGCAAGCCGGTGAGAAAGGCAAAGCGATCCAGTACTGGAACGATTACCTCAAGCTGGAGCCCGAGGGCAAACAGGCTGACGCCGTCAAGCAGCACATCGAGAGCCTGCTAAAGGGCGGCGAAACCACCGGCGGCACGCAAAGGAAGACCCCGCAGTGATCCACGCTTCGCGCCGAGAGCGTATAATGAGGCGCGAAGCAAAGGAAGATGATTAGGAGGACCGCATGACGAACCTGGTTTTAATCCAGGTGTTCCCCTTGGTGGGACCGATGGAGTCGATCATATGATTCCCTCGGTCGGTCCTACAGAGTTGATAATACTGCTCGCCATCATTCTCTTGCTCTTCGGAGCGAAGCGCATCCCTGAGCTCGCGAGGGGCCTGGGTACCGGTATCCGGGAGTTCAAGAAAGGCACCTCTGGCGAGGACGAAAAGGACGAGGTGCATGAGAAAGAGAATGAAGGCGCCCTGGCGGGCGAGGTCGGCGTGGACACTCATAACGCCCGCATGAAGGAAGAGGCTGTCCGTGAGGAGCGTGCGGAGCAGACCGCAAAGCGCGCCGAGCAGAACCTCTAATGCCGAGACGTTAGATGGCCGGGCGACTGCGGCTACCCACCCGTTCGCGCGACGAAGCGCGGATGACCCTCATAGAACACCTCGAGGAGCTCCGATCCAGGATCCTCAAGGTAGGCGTCGCGTTCGTCGCCGTCGCCATAGTCGCCGCGTTCTTCGTCCCCCAGATCTTCAACTGGCTCCTCGCGCCTTCGGGGCTCCAGCGGCTGAACAACCTGGGCCCGGCGCAGGGCCTCCTAACCGATATGAAACTGGTCCTTTACGTGGCCTTTGTGTTGACTATACCTGTCTTGATATACCAGGCTTGGATGTTTGTAGCGCCCGCGGTGGGGGAGGTCGGGAGGGCGTTCACCTACATACTCGTCGCCATGGCGTCCTCGCTCTTTCTAGCAGGGGTTGCCTTCGGGTACTACCTGGTGCTGCCGGTGGGCTTACAGTTCCTCCTAAACTACGCCAACGACCGCTATAACGACATCATCACTACCGAAACCTACCTGCCTTTCGTGACGCGCTTCCTCCTTGCCTTCGGAATAGTCTTCGAACTCCCGGCGGCGACCTATGTGGGGGCGAAGCTCGGTATCATCACTGCGCCGTTCCTCAGGCGCTACCGCAAGCACGCCATCGTCATCAACGCCGTCCTCGCCGCCGCTCTCACGCCGGGCCAGGACCCTTTCAGCATGATTCTCATGATGGTTCCGATGGTCTTTATGTACGAGGCTAGCATCCTCATCGCCCGCTTCGTTAATCCCATCTTCTCCGAGGAACCACTGCCGCTAGCGTCGCCTTCCGAGGAGGATGATGGCGACGAAGAAGATGGCGTCGAGCGGGACCTTTAGCTAACCCTCCGTGAAGGCGCTCTCCGAAGCGCCGAATGGACTGTTTCAGCAAGTCCTTCACAATGATTTTTCCTGTACATTTTCTTTGTGCCGCCTTTTGTGGTAGAACCCTCCTTCATGGAAGCAGGTGGTTCAGTAGGGTTCCCGGTGGCCTACCTCAGGCTTGCCCGGCCAAAGCAGTGGAAGAAGAACGGGTTCGTGCTGGCTGGGGTGGTCTTCTCGGGGGAGGCGTTCCAGGCGTCGAGCGTGGTAG
>JAWWQA010000247.1:0-4428 GCA_033854695.1 Rubrobacteraceae bacterium | reverse complement strand
TTGATTACACTAGGCTACGTCAGGTTGTTGGGGCGCCCCACCTTTGTCTGGCTGACCGTCAAAAGGGATGACGCTGATTAGGCCGTTGGGCTCTATGAGAGCCTCCTTCACCTCGCTAATATCTTCGATTCCCTGTTGGCGCATCACGCTATATATCTGCTCCTCGTTAATAAGCTCCTTCTGCATGTTCTTTCGAATGAGCTTGCCGTTCTCTATGAGCTTTATCGGGCGGGGATAGGCGAACCGACGAATGAGGTTAGAGCGGAGGCTGAGCCAATCGATGGTGTAGTTCCAGAATATGATGACGGCGACCAAGAGTATGGCATCGGTGACCGAGTTAGAGTCGCCGATTAGGGCATTCTGGACCGCATTGCTAATAAGCAGGAGTGCCAGTAAGTCCGTCATCGAAGCGCTTGCTACCGACCCCCTCTGAACCACGAAGCGCAGCATAGCGAAGAGCGCCAGGTAGACTAGAGTCCCTCGCAGGAAGATCTCGAGGAGGGTTGTGGCGGGGATGAACAACTCGCTAAATGAGGTGGGATCAAAAAGTTGTCTCATAATGGTCTTCTATCCTTTCTTTCTGCTAGCTCTGTGGCACAGCCCATCGCCACGGCAACTCTTGGAGGAAGAGCCAATCATCCGCGACGTGCCTTCCATCGGTCCCACAAGAACCAGAAGATTCCTCCGGCTATAATGAACAGCGCCGCGTACTTGATGATCGACGTATACTGCTCAACGATGGTCCACTGATAGCCTAGCGCCCACCCGAGGCCGATATACAGTCCGTTCCGGAGGCCATTACCGACGGTGGCGTAGACGACGAACTGCCAGACTGACATCCGCTCGATACCCGCTGGCACCGAGATGAGATTTCCTACACCCGGGAGGAGTATACTGATCAGGACCGCTTCTCCACCGTACTGATCGAAGGCCTTACCCGCCTTGTCGAGGTCGGACTCACTCACGAAGGTGAATCGGCTAAACCGTCCGACGAACCGGCGCAGGCTCTCCTCGCCAACTCTGCGCCCCAGGGTGTACAGGATCAGTGCGCTGATCAACGACCCCGCCGTAGCGGCTACAAGCACCAGGGGAAACGAAAAGCGTCCCTGGCTCACTTCGTAGCCAGCAGGGGGCAGGACCAGCTGTATAGGGACCACTAATAACAGGTTCGACAGTGCCGTCGCGATAGTCACGCCAGGGTAGCCGAAGAAGTAGATGGCCTCGGTAAGCCACCGGGCAAGATCGCCTACCAGTGAGCTTATCGCGTCTCCCACACCATCCCTGTCTTACGTAGCGGCTGTAGAGTGCATTTCAAAAATTACTCAGCCTCCTCTTGCCTCTTCACCTACACTTCGTGGTCAGGGCCCGGCGCCTTACGCCTTACTAATGGGGAAAGGAGGAATGGAAGTAGCTGGGGACGCCGGTTTGCCCCGATTCAGCTCTCTGGCGCTTTCGCCGCGGGTTGCCCTCTTCCCGGGTTGTCAACCTCGAAGGTAGCGCTTCGAGAGAGCCAGATCGCCCGATCTTGCAGGACGAGTTCTTAGGGTAGAGAGCGTAGCAGGCGGGCAAGATTCCGGGCATCGTCTAAAAGACTCGTCTTTTCCTAAGTCATATTCCCTAGTCTCACCTAGGTCATATTACCCATCTACACAAGCCAGCAGAAGAGAGCTTGCCTCTACAACGAGCCAGTAGCCGCCACTATAGCTCTCAAAACTGGGTAACTTCGAAGACAAAATCTGGGGTGCACCCCCTTCTAGCCTACCGGACTACTCTCGCACAGGCTAGCATACTCTAGACAATCGAAATATAGAGCGAATTTCCTAGGGATTCGTGGTCTGTTTGCTCTAGAGGAAAATGGACTATTCGCTTCATGACCAACCGCTCTCCTCAGGAGATCATGCGGCTTCGCAAAGCTCGGAGTGCAGGCAACCACTAGATGCTGAGTACGGAGACCGCAGGGAAGAAACGAGGCGTTGGCGCGTCTCGTAAGCGTGAGCCGGAAGGACTTCCTGCAAATCCTTATCCGGAAGGTAGAGACGGATCTAATGGCTCTTCCCGCGGATGGGTTTGTTGTGCTCCACCGAGCTTGAAGCATGAATGAGTGAGACAGTAGCGGGCCGTGACCCGACACGACATGAAGGGGAGGGAAGATGGGCATACGAGACTTGATCCCGGCCTGGCCGGTCGTGCGCCAGCTCCGGGGTGGTGATCGACTCGCGCTCGGTAGAGCGGCGCAGTCGGCGTGCCAGGCGAGGCTGACGCCGCGCACGAAGATAGCCGACAAGGTGGTCAGGTCCATCTGCCCGTACTGCGCGGTCGGTTGCGGGCAGAGGGTCTAAAGGACGGCGAGGTCACTCAGATAGAGGGCGACCCGGACAGCCCGATCTCACGCGGCAGGCTCTGTCTCAAGGGCGCGGCCTCGCGCAACTACGTCCAGAGTCCCATGCGCGAGTACAAGGTCAAGTACCGCAGGCCCTACTCGACGGAGTGGGAGGAGCTGGACCTCGAAGACGCGATGGACATGATCGCCGGCCGCCTGATAAAGACCCGCGACGAGACCTGGCAGCAGAGCATGGAGACGGAAGACGGAGACGAGACCAAACTCCGCCGCTCTTTGGGTATAGCGCACCTCGGCGGCGCGACACTCGACAACGAGGAGAACTACCTGATCAAAAAGCTCTTCACCGCGATGGGCATCATCCAGGTGGAGAACCAGGCACGAATATGACACTCCTCCACCGTCCCCGGTCTGGGGACGTCGTTTGGTAGGGGCGGGGTCACCGACTTCCAGCAGGCCCTCGCCAACTCCGACTGCATAGTGGACATCGGCTCGAACATGGCCGAGAACCACCCTGTGGGCTTCCAGTGGGTGATGGAGGCGTGTCTTAGGGGTGCTAAGGTCATCCATGTGGACCCGCGTTACACCCGCACCAGCGCCGTCTCGCACCTGCACGTGCCGATCCGGGCCGGGACCGACATCGCTTTCCTGGGCGGGATCGTCAACTACATCCTCGAGAACGAGCGGTACTTCGAGGAGTACGTAAAGACCTACACGAACGCGGCGACGATAATCAACGAGGACTTCCAGGACACCGAGGACCTGGACGGCGTCTTCTCTGGGTGGGACCCGGATAGCCGCTCCTACGACGCCTCGACCTGGCGGTACGCCGGCACGAGCGTCAGCGGGACGGCCGGACGGCGGGAGCAGGGCGGCATCACGGGCGAGCAGGCTCACGGTGCCCGACGCGAGCTGCCGTTTGTCTTCGCCGCCAGCTCAACGGCTTCGGCCGGAGCGGCGGCGGCGATCCTCACCCCTATAGAAGAGGCGGGGCCGGCGCGGCGTCTCGCCGTCGGCGGGGCCATCCCCGAGCTGGTTCTCACCGAGATGATGAAGCGCCGGCTGGGCAGACTCCTCGCCGAGCCCTACGACAAGGAGGAGGCCAGGCGCTACGAGAAGATCGCTAAGGTCCTCACAGGCGTAGGGGCGGCCGTGATGGAGCTCGCCGGTCGCAAGCGGCGCTTGGCCGCAGTCGCGGGCGGCGCGCTCGTCCTCGCCGGCGCCGCGACGGAGCGTTGGGCGGTCTTCAAGGCCGGCTTCCAGTCCGCACGCGACCCCAAATACACAGTGCTGCCGCAGCGGGACCGCCTGGAGTCGAGCGACGGATCGCGCGTCCGGTAGCGACCGGTCTAGTTCCTTGGTTCCCGGCTCTTCAGGGCCTCTGTCTACCTACGGGAGCCTGCTCGAGATGCCTGCGACCCTGGAGCCACTCGTGCACGAGTCGGACAGCCATAGCCCCCTCGCCCACGGCCGAAGCTACCCGTTTGATCGATCCACTTCTCACGTCTCCTGCTGCAAACACGCCGGGCCGGCTGGTCTCGAGGAAGTACGGCTCGTGCCCGCCCTCCCGTCGCGCGCCATCGCCCGCAGAGCTAGCCGCATCGCGCCCGGTGAGGATGTACCCACGATCGTCGAGTGCAACCTGGTCCCCGAGCCAGCGCGTATAGGGCTCCGCACCGATGAGGACGAAGAGCTTGCGAACCTCCAGTCTGCGGCGCTCACCAGTCTGGTTGTCCTCGACGATGAGCGCCTCGAGTGCCTTGTCCCCGACCAGCTCGCGCACCTCCGTGTGGAGCAGCACCTCCACCTTCGGATTCCGCTCGATCCGGTCGACCAGGTAACGCGACATGTTCTCGCCCAGGTCATCCTCGCGCACCACCAGGTAGACCTTCGCCGTGTGCTCGGCCAGGAACAGCGTCGCCTGCCCAGCCGAGTTGCCACCTCCCACGACCGCTACCTGTTCGCCCCGGCACACCCGCGCCTCCGTCAGGGTTGCAGCGTAGTAGACGCTAGTTCCCTCGAACTCCTCGAGTCGCGGCACGGGGAGCTTGCGGTAGCGGGCGCCCGTCGCGATCAGGACCGTCCGGCTG
>JAWWQA010000246.1:0-13066 GCA_033854695.1 Rubrobacteraceae bacterium | reverse complement strand
GTGCGCCGCCACGCCCACCCTCCAAAGCTCCTCGACCACGAACCTCCACCCCGTGGTGGCTTCCAGCGCGAAGGCCACCTCCTTGCCCTCGAACCGAGAGAGCCATTTGCGCAACTGCTCGCGGGAGGCGGGGCAGATCCGGCCGGTTTTGAGCTCGCCGGTCTCTATCTGCACGTAGTCGAAGGTGATCTGCTTCCTATGCACGTCGAGTCCGCCTATAATCTCCATCCGTGGGGCCTCCTCAAGCTCCGTCTTTATGAGCTCAGCGCGGTCTCATCTTATCCGCGCTTGAGCTGAGGAGGTCCCTTTACATGTCATCTTTCCTGGGTCAAGCCAGGGCTCGCGAGCTTCTACGCGTTCCATCCGCCGCGTCCTCGCATCAGCGCTTCTTCGAAAGCGCATCGCCCGCCGCGCGCAGCACATAGAGCATCGAAACCGCTCCGGGGTCTTTGTTTCCACGACTCCGTTCCCCAAGTTTCGAGGCCCGGCCCCTCGTGCTGATCATGTCGGCGGTCGAGTTCGCGCCCCTTTCGGCGGCAGGGAGCGCCCGTTGCCAGGCGTCGCGGGGCGAGACGCCTTCTCCAGCGGCCTGGCCGAAGGAGTGGACGAACGGATCCAGTGTGTCGATCATTGTCTTGTCACCAGGCTTGGCCTTGCCAAGTTGCTCGAGCGTGGCGAGCGAGGATTGTAGAGCTCTGTACAGCGTGGCGGTGTCGGGTTCGTCCTCATCTTCGAGTGACTGGCCGCTGGCGGCGATCCAGGCGCCGTACAGTGCGCCGGAGGCGCCGCCAGCCGCGCCGGAGAACGCCGTGCCCGCCCGCATGAGCACTCCTCCGGCCGATCCGCCCCCGCCCTGCGCAGCATCGACGGCTGCTCCCATGCCGCGGACCATGCCCGCGCCGTGGTCCCCGTCCTCCGCCACCGCGTCGAGCCTCCCTAACTCCGCCTCTGCGTCCCGCAGTGCCTGGAGCGCGCGCTCTAAAGCGTTGCGGGCGACAGCGCCGCTCTCCGTGAGATCTCCCTTGCCAGCGTCAGGCGTTTCCGCAACGGATTCCGGGGTGGCCGCCAGCGTAGCGTGGTCTTTCCCCGGGCAACTCCAGGCCGCCCCGCGAGAATGCCGGGGTCGCGGCTGGCGCGTCGTGCAGCTCTTGCAGGTCGTCGTCGAGCCACATCAGGGTGAGGGAGCAGCCTGCCATGTCCAGCGAGGTGACTAGTTCGCCGACCAGCGGTTCGTGGGCCTCGATGCCCCTCTCACCGAGGAGGCGGTTGACGTCACGGAAGAGGACGAACAACTCCTCGTACTTGGTGCTCCCGAGCCCATTGAGCATGACGGCGGCCCGGCTCCCTCCGCCCTCCGGGGCGTCTTTGAGCAGCGTATCCACGAGGAGCTCCGCGATCCCGCGTGCCGGGAGCAGTTCGGCGGTGCGGATGCCCGGCTCGCCGTGGACGCCCATGCCCACCTCCATGGTGCCAGGCTCGACGGTGAACAGAGGCTCGGTCTGGCCCGGCAGGGTGCATCCTGCGAAGGCGATCCCGAGGCTGCGGGTGACGGCGTTCGCCCTCTGGGCCGCCTCCTCGACGTCGTCCAGGTCGTCGCCGCGCGCGGCGCTCGCACCCGCCACCTTGAAGACATAGAGGTCGCCGGCCACGCCGCGCCGCTCGTGTTCGCGACCCTTAGGCGCCGAGGCCACGTCGTCGGTGACGATGACCGTGCGCACGTCCATACTCTCGTTGCGGCAGCGCATCTGCGCCATGTCGAAGTTCATCACGTCGCCGGAGTAGTTACCGTAGGAGAGGAGCACGCCCGCACCGCCGTCGAGCGCCTTCGTGCAGCGGTAGACCTGCTCGCCAGAGGGGCTCGTGAAGATGTCCCCGATCACCGCCCCATCGGCGAGGCCCTGGCCGACCACCCCGCAGATGGCCGGGTAGTGCCCTGAGCCACCTCCGATCAAGACGGAGACCTTCCCTTCCTTGGGAGCTCCCACGGCCATCACTCCCGAGGCGTCCGGGACGCGCCGTACGTAGCGCCCATAGGCGGGGACGAAGCCCTCGATCATCTCCTCCTTGAACAAAGTGGGCTCGTTGGTAAGCACCCGTTTCATGGTCCTCCTTTTTCCGTGGTGATCTGCATCGTGCTTTCGCTCACGATACTTCTCCTATCCCATCCTAAGCCTCGCGTTCACGGCACCACCGCCACCTTGATGCCTTCGCCGCCGGCGGACGTTTCGATGGCCTCCACGGTCTCCTCGAGCGGGAACCGGTGGGTGACCATCCGTTCGACCTCTACGCGGCCTGACTCGATCAGGCGCAGGGCCGTCGCGTAGTCGCGGCGCCGGGAGTCGGATGCCCCCGAGACCACAAGCTCGTTGTAGTGGATCAGGTTCGCCTCCACCTCCGCCCAGCCCTCGCCCGCCAGGCCGGCGAAGACGTTCACCCGTCCCCCCTTGCGGGTCACCCTGAGAGCATCGTTGACGAGTTGGGGCCTCCCGACGCACACGATGGCGACGTCCACTCCGAGCCCGTCCGTGTGCTCCGCGACCACCTCCGCGAGGTTCTCGCTCGTCGGGTCCACGGTAACGTGGGCGCCGAGCTCCGAGGCGAAGGCTCGGCGGCCCTCGGAGCGGTTGCTTACGATCACGGTCCTGGCGCCGGACAGCAGCGCGAGCTGGAGGTGGAAGAGCCCTATCGGACCGGCGCCCATGACGAGGACAGCGTCGTCGAGCTCCACCCGGTAGTTCTCGTGACCGCGGATGCAGCACCCAAGCGGCTCGGCGAGCGCCAGGTACTCCGGGGGCAGATCCTCTCGGGCCACGAAGTGGTTCCCCGCCGCTACGGCGTCCGTCGGGACACGCACATACTCCGCACGCCCACCATCCACGATGTTGCCCACGATCTTCTTGTTCGCGCAAACGTTCTCCATGCCGCGCTTGCAGAAGTAGCACCGGCGGCAAGCAATCGCCGGTGCTAGCGCCACCGGCGCCCCAACCTCGTAGCCCTCGACGTTCTTTCCGACCTTGGCGACGTGGCCGGCCAGCTCGTGTCCGAGGACGACGTCTTGGCCTATGCCCCTGGTCTTCTCTCCGCGCAAGATGCGCACGTCGGTGCCGCAGACGGTGTTGGCGCCGACCTTGACCAGGACCTCGTCCGGGCCGATCTCAGGCGTCTCGATCTCGGCGACCTCCAGCTGGCCAGGGCCGCGAAAGACGGCGGCGATCATCGCCACTTCCCCGTTTTCATCGACGTTCTCACGGCGCTTCGCCTCCTTCTATCCCATGTGAGGCCAGACGGGGGTCAGGGCTTCGGCGATGGCCGTGTACGTCTCGTAGGCCTCCGTGAGCCGCTGATGATTCTCGCTGTCGGGTTCGTGGGTGCGCAGAAGGCGCACCGTCCGCTCCGTGGCCTCGTCGAGCGAGCGGTAGACGTCGGCCCCCACCCCGGCGCAGACGGCGGCGCCTAGGGCCCCGGCCTCGTCGGCGTCGGGGACCTCGACGGCAAGGTTTAGGGCGTCCGCGAACATCTGGCTCCACAGCTCGCTCCTCGACCCGCCGCCGGTGAGGCGGACCCGCGTGAAGTCAGAGACCGACCGCAAGGTGTCCACGTGCCACTTGTGGTTGAAGACCACACCCTCGAAGAGCGCGCGCAGGACGTGTCCTCGCGTGTGCCAGCCTCTCAAGCCGAAGAAACCCGCGGTCGCCGCGTCGCCGTAGGGCGAGCCGTACAGGAACGGGTGGTAGAAGACCCGCGACTCCTCCCCGAGTACCTCCTTCACCTCCTCGTTGACGAAGGCAAAAGGGGACGTCCCGCTGTTCTTCGCCTTCTCCACCTCCAGGGGGCTCAGGCGCTGGACGAACCACTCGAGGTTCGTCGCCGAGGCCGGCGAGGCACCAAAGTTCGCCCAGAGCCCCGGGACCACGAAGTTGCGGCAGAGCCCGGCTTCGTTGAGCACGGGTCTGTCCGAGATGACCCCATTAATGGACCAGGTGCCGGCTATCATGGTGAGCTGGCCTGGTTTCGTACAGCCGACGCCGACGGGGCAGGCGTCTATGTCGTGGGCCCCCGAGACGACCGGCGTGCCGCCAGCGAGCCCCGTCGCCTCGGCTGCCTCGCGGGTCACCTCGCCGACCACCCCCGTGCACGCGACCACCGGGGGCAGCTTCCCCTGCACCTCTTCCAGGCCGTAGAGGGAGAGCACCTCAGGGGAGTATTCCTGGGTATTCACATCGGTGAAGCCGCTGCTAGCCTCGGTCGGGTCGGTCGCGTACTCCCCGGTCAGCTTGTAGCGGAGCCAGTCCTTTACGTAGAGGATCCACCGCGTGCGCTCGAAGCTCTCGGGCTCGTGTCCCTTGAACCAGGTCAGGAGGGTGGCTGCGAGCGACGCGAACGGCTTCTGGCCAGTGAGTTCGAGCGCCCGGTCCGTCACGCCCGACTCCTGCCAGCGCTCGAGGACCTTGTAGGCCCTGGAGTCAAGCGAGAGGACGCCGGCCCGGACGGGACGGCCCTCCTCGTCTACCAGGTAGATGCCGTCGCCGTGACCGCTGACCCCGACGGCCGCAATGTCACCGCCGCCGATCCCGGCTTCGTCGAGGGCCTGCCGAATCGCGCCGTAGCAACTCTCCCAGAGGCGGTCCATGTCCTGTTCGACCCAGCGGGGGTGGGGGCTCTTATGGGCGTTGTTGACGGCGCCCACGCCCCTCTGGCGGCCATCCTCGTCGAAGACGACCGCCTTGGTGACCGTGAGGCCGCTGTCTATCCCGAGCAGATACGGGCTCATGTCTTCTCCAATCTTTGCGCGTTGACCGTGTTCGTAGCCCGTCCGGTCTCGGCGATCTCCTTCACCGCCTCGGCCGTCATCCGGACCGAGTTCTCCCAGGTGCTCGTGGTGCTACCGGCGATGTGCGGGGTCAGGGTCACGTTCTCCAACTCCAGCCAGGGGCTGCCCTCTTCCAAGGGCTCGTCGTCGAAGACGTCCAGCCCGGCCCCAGCGATACGCCCTTCCTTCAGAATTTCGAGGAGATCGTCGTAGCGCACCATCCGGCTCCTCGCGTTGTTGATGAAGTACGCCGTAGGCTTCATCAACTCGAAGTGCTCCTTGCCGATGAAGTGGCGCGTCTCGCCGGTCAGGCGCGCGTGCAAGCTCACGAAGTCCGACTCGCGGAAGATGACGTTCATGTCGTCAACCTTCTCGCCGCCGTAGGAGGAGACCGTTTCCTCATCGACGTACGGGTCGTGGACCAGGAGCTTCACGTCGAAGCCAGAGATGCGGGGTGCAAGCTGCCGGGCGACCTGGCCGAATCCGATCAGACCGACCGTGCACCCATAGAGGTCGTAGGGCTCCTGCGGGAACTCCTTGGGCCACCCACCGGCCCGAATGCCGCGGTCCACCCGCGCGATGTCCCTCGTCTCGGCCAGCATCAGGGCTATGGCCTGCTCGGCTACCGCCGGAGCGTTCCGGCCCACCAAGTTGACGACGGCTATGCCGCGTTCGCTGGCGGCCTCGATGTTCACGTTCTCGAAGCCTGCCCGGGCCACGATCACGGCCTTCAGGTTCGGCCCTGCCTCCAGAACGGCCTTCGGGATCGGGGCGAAGTGGACCGCTATAACCTCCGCGTCTCCCACGGCCTCGACGATCTCCTCCGGTGTCGGGACGGCCTCGGGACCGTCCTGCTCCATGATCTGCTGCAGGTGGTGCTGCTCCTCGGCCTTCTCGCCGGCCCAAGAGACCTCCCTCACCGGTCCAGGGTCGTCGCCCAACTCCTTCTCTATGGCCCTCCTGAACTCCTCCGAAGAGAGGAACAGGTCGCCAACGCAAAGGACTTCCATCCCCCTACCTCCTTACTGGAACACCGTGTACGACTTCCCGGAGGGAGGCGGACATCTTCACCGGGTCCTCCGCCTGCCAGACGTTGCGTCCGAAGATGATCCCTTTGGCACCGGCTTCGATCGCGCCCCGGGCGGCCTCCACGATGTCCCTCTCGGAGCCGCCCTTCGCGCCGCCCAAGGTGAGCACAGGGACCGGGCAGCCTTCGATCACCTCGGCCATCGTTGCGGGATCGCCGGTGTACTCGGTCTTGATCGCATCGGCCCCGAGCTCGACGGCAATCCGGCAGCCGTAGGCCAGGAGGTCCGGGTCCTTCTTCTCGGAGATGCGCGATCCCCAGAGCGTGGCCTCCACGATCAAGGGCATCCCGACCTCGCGCGCCTCGCTCGCAGCCCGGGTGATGGCCCTCGCGTTGTCGGCAAACATCGTCCCCTCTTCGGGGCCCAGGATCAGGTACATCACCATCGCCCCAGCCCCCAAAGCCGCGGCGTCCCACGGCGACAACAGGACCCGGTACTGCTCCCCAAGATCTCTCGTGCGCTCGTCCAACATCGTCCAGTCGGCGCGCACAACGGGGACCGGAGCCCCCCGGAATGCGAACAGGTGAGCGGCCTGCTTGAGCATGCCCGGCGAGATCAAAACACCATCCGGCTCCCCGGCTACTATCTTTTCGACGACCTCCAGGGGCCTGCCGACCTCCGGAGGGACCCTCAGGTTCGTCCCGTGGTCGAAGGCAGTGATGAAAGACCGCCCGCTCTCGCGATCGAACAACCGCCCCAGCCTCAGTTCCGCCCCACTCAAAACTTACTCCTTCCCGTACGACGGCGACCTTTGACTTGCCGGGGCCGCAGAACACGGCCCCGATCGTGGCCTACTACGCTTCCGCCGCAGCCGCCTGCTTGCTGCCGCTCGCGACGTGCCGCACCGTCTCGTGCATCAGCTCGCGCATCCGCGGGTAGGTTTCGACGTACTTGTCCACGTAGAACTGGTACTCCTCGTGGGCGGCGGGATCTGGCTCGATGCTGCGCTCGGTGTGAACCATGTTCTCGGCGGCCGTCTGGATGTCCGGGTAGATCCCCGCCCCCACCGCCGCCAGCATCGCCGAGCCCAGGACGGCGCCTTCGCCCTCGCGCGTGAAGGAGATGGGCAGGTTGGAGACGTTGGCGTGCATCTGCATCCACAGATCGCTCTTGGTCGGGCCTCCGGCAACGACGGTCTCCGTGGGCTTGAAGCCATGCTCGCGCATGGTCCTGAAGATGTGCTCGGTGCCATAGCACACCCCCTCCAGGATCGCCCGGAAGATGTGACCTTCGCCGTGGCTCAAAGAGAGACCCCACATCATGCCGCGCGCCAGCGGGTCGGTATACGGCGTGCGGTTGCCCTGGAAGTAGTCTATGACCACGAGCCCGTCGGAGCCTATGGGCACCTCGCGCGCCAACTCGTTGAGAACATCGTAGGGGTCCACGCCGCGCTTTTCGGCCTCTTCGGCGGCGCCTTTGGCAAAGTTGTTCTTGAACCAGGCGACGATGGAGCCTGTGGAGACCTGGCCGCCTTCGACAGTGTACTGCCCGGGGATCATGGCGTCGGTGTAGGCGCCGAAGAATCCTTGGCCGTGGTGGGGCTCGGCAGCCTGACCGACCATGACGTGCGAGGAGCCTGTGATAAGCGCCATCTTGCCAGGTTCCACCACGCCCAGGCCCAGCGCCGCCACGAACGCGTCCACGCCGCCTTCGGCGACAGGCGTCCCGGCCTTGAGGCCCATCTCCTCAGCCACCTCCTTGCGCAAGCCCCCGACCACGGTGCCCTGGTCGAGCACCGGCTCGGGGAACTTACTCAGAACATCCTCGAGGCCGACGTCGCTGTAGAGGGTTACTGGCCACCCGCCCGTGTTCCGATCATAGTACCAGCGGATGCTCGTGTTGCTGATAGATGCCGTCCACTCGCCGGTGAGCTTGTGGGTCATCCAGTCCTGGTACTCGCAGATGCGCTTGGCGTTGTTGTAGATCTCAGGTTCGTTCTCCTTGAGCCACAGCGCCTTAGAGGGCATCCACTCGGCGGAGACTGCTCCGTAGCCGTTGTACTTGAGTGCCGGGTCGCCGGTCTCCTGGAGCCTCCTCGCCTGGTCGGCGGCGCGCACGTCCATCCACAAGAGCGCGGGGCGCAGGTGGCGGTCGTTCTCATCCATGGCGACCACGGTGCAGCTCGTGGTGTCCATCGAGATGCCCGCGATCTCCTCGGGCGAGAGGTTAGCCTGGCTCATCGCGCCCTTCACCGCCGCCACGAGGGACGACCACCACTCGTCGGGGTCCTGCTCAGCCCACCCAGGATGCGGGAAGCGCGTCGAGTACTCGACACCGTGAAATACCAGCGGCGTCCCCTCACGGTCGAAGATGCCCACACGCACGCTACCGGTCCCACCGTCTATGCCTATGAGGTATGGACCCTCGGCCATCACTCTCCTCCTTTCCCATGCCCTGCCGCCGAAACTGCCGCCGCCGACCGGGACCGTTCAACCACCTTGTCTGCTTCCGAAGAGCCCGAACGCTTCGTCCCTGCCCGTCAACACCCCCTTCTTCTCGTCCGATCCAGAAGTCCTACACTGTTCCGAAGGCCAATTGGAACACGACCACGACGGACGCTATCGTAAGATCGCGAAGGTCGCCAACAGCAGTCAAGACCGGACATGGACGCCTGCAGCTTGTGGTGTCCGTGGAGGACCCGGCGGCGGCGCGAGGGGCCCACTAGTCATAGGAGTCCCACTCCGTCCGAAGCAAACGCAGGCGGTGCACTAGTACGTCTCGCCGACAGACACGCTCTAGGTTACTCCGGGGTCGAAGATGCAACCCCTCACACCCTAGCTCCGATTTGCATCCGGCCGATCAAGCGTCTTCTCATCCGGAGACGTGTTCTCAAGGGCGCAGATCGCTGACGACGTCTGCTCCTCGACTCGCCAACGAGCTCCCAATGTGCGCACGCTGCACCACTGTCAACCACAACGCGCCGTCCAAGGGGTAGATCCATCCCTACAATCACTGTTATGACTCTCCTCTCCCTGTCCGGCTTGAGCGTAGCACACGTCATTGTGTGTGTCAAATACTCATAATCTGCAAATTTGTGCACTCTGAGTACGGACGATTTGATATTAGGTGCGAGTTTACGTGAGATCGGTGTCTAGAATGGTAAATTGTGGTATATGTACGCGCGGCAACGCATACCTTAAGACTGGGTATAGCAGACCGTTCGTTTCGGTATTGAGCTGGTGTTAGGACGGAGGATACTAGATTGGCATCGCGGAGTCGGACCGCTTCGTCTGAGGATCAGTTCTTGCTGGCCGAAGTGGCGCAACTCTACTATGTCAAAGACCTCACGCAAGAGCAGATAGCACAACGGATAGGCGTCTCGCGGTCCAACGTCTCGCGGATGCTGAAAGAAGCTCGGGAACAGGGGATGGTCGAGATAAGGATTCACTCACCTTTGAGGACCGTACCCGGTTTGCAGGAGGAACTAATCTCGCGTCTGGGCCTACGCGAGTGTCTTGTCCTCGCTGACCTGGATAGGGACTCCCAGATCTTCGAGGCCACCAACACGGTCACTCAGGTGGCGGCGCTCGCCGCACGCTATCTGCAGGAGAACATCGCCGAAGGCGACATCATAGGTCTAGGCTGGGGCAGCAGCGTATACCGCGTCGTCCACAACAGATTCTTGCGCGAAGAGAGGAACGTGACCGTGGTCCAGGCCATGGGCAGCATAGGGGCCACAATAACCGAGCTTGATGGTATAGCCACGACCGCACGCCTAGCAGGCGTCTTGCGGGCGAGCGCGCACTATATGCACGCGCCCATGCTCGTGGCGGATGCGGCGGTGCGAGCCGGCCTGATGCTCGACCCGCACATCCGCAAGACTCTGGAAGTGGCCCGCCGAGCCGACACCCTTGTGGCATCGGTAGGTACCACAGGCCGAGAGCAGGGACAGTACCGCACGGGTTATCTCAGCGAAGCGGATCTCGAGTACATCCGAGGGCAAGGGGTGATAGGTGAAGTTTGCGGCACCTACTACGCCCTCGATGGCTCCCTGATCCCGCTCGAGATGAACGAACGCACCATAGCCATAGGCTCCGAAGAGCTGAAGCGCATACCGACCCGCGTCGGGGTGAGCTCGGGAGCGGAGAAGCCGGCGGCGAACATCGGTGCTGCGCGTGCAAGCTTGATCAACGTCCTGATCACAGACGAGAACACGGCCAGTAGGATGCTAGACATCCTGGATAACGAAAGCTCGGCGGAGAGCGAAGCACACTCTGTCAAGAGCTGACACCTATAAACGTCGCAAACTGCGCGGAGGCCTATGGCGCGATCTCGGCGACCGACTCGACGATGCGGCTCGGTCCGTAGGAGTAGCGCTCAACGTCCTCCAGCCGGGTGACACCCGAGAGCACCAGCACCGTCTCCAGGCCGCTCTCGATACCCATGATCACGTCGGTGTCCATGTTGTCTCCGATCATCACCGAGTCTTCAGAATGGGCGTCGATAGCGTTGAGCGCGGAGCGCATCATCAGCGGGTTAGGCTTGCCCACGAAGTACGGCCTCACGCCGGAAGCACTCGACATCAGGGCTGCGACCGCACCCGTTGCGGGGATGAGACCGGACTCGCTAGGGCCTGCCACGTCGGGGTTGGTCACGACGAAGCGGGCACCTGCGGCTATCAACCGTATCGCCCGGGCGATACGCTCGAAAGAGTAGGACGACGTTTCGCCTACCACTACATAGTTCGGGTCCGTGTCCGTAAACGTGTAGCCGACCTCATGCAGCGCAGTGGTCAACCCCGACTCGCCGATCACGAAGGCCGTGCCCTCCGAGTTCTGAGAGTCGAGGAACTGCGCAGTAGCCAGCGCCGAGGTGTAGATCGACTCGGTAGGCACTGTTAATCCGCTTTTTTCGAGCCGCAGCCGCAGGTCGCGCGGAGTGTACAGGGAGTTGTTTGTTAGCAGCAAGTACTTCGCCCCGCGCTCCACGAGCCTGTCGATGAAACCTGCCGCGCCGGGGATCGGCGCCGCGCCGCGCATCAGGACGCCGTCCATGTCGATAAAGTAGTTCTTGGGCTGCGATCGGTCCACCGCTACTCGTACCTCCTCTTCGAACAAGCCCGCGAGCAAAGAGATCCAAACTACCCAGCGGGGCGGCTGCGCAATGCTCCTCGCACCGCGCAAGCTCCGCTCATGGATCGAAGAGCACATCTGTCCGCGTACCTCGGATCGGGCTTTTCTGACCAACTACGATTGCGTTCCGTGGCGATTTGCCTCTCACCGCCAACTTGACGTGTCGCGAAAGGATACTCGTCGCGCTCCAGACTGCGGAGACGTACAATATTCGTCCCCGGCCTCGAGGTCAACTCTGAACACTACCGTTCGCCTCCCGAAGAAAGGCTGCCGGACCAGAGCCGATCACCACCGTGTTCCACAAACCACTGCGATAGCAGTTGTCATAGTTATTGGAGGTACAATCTCTTCGACCAGGTTGCTTAGAAGCCAGGTATCAGGGTACCTAGCTTCTTGTAGGCCTTGAGGCCGAGCGATACGAAAAGTTCTTTAGAGGTTATCAACTGATGGCACAGAGCAGAGGTTTATCTTGGTGGGAAAAGGTTAACTTCTATGCTCGGGTTCGGGATCGTCTGCGCTCAGGCATATATCATCTTCGTGGCGGATGGTGGCAGATTATCCAGACGGCAGTGGGAGCCGCTGTTGCTTGGTTTTTGGCGTTACTGATTCTCGGACATGAACGGCCCGAGTTCGCACCCATAGCGGCGGTCATCTCACTAGGGTTGGCCGTGGGCGAGCGCAGCAGGCGCGTGGTAGAGTTGACGATAGGGGTGGCCTTTGGAGTCGCAATCGCAGATCTTCTCGTGTCTGTCATCGGTGTCGGACCGGTACAGAGTGGAATCGTGGTGGCTCTGGCGATGGTGGCTGCCGTATTCTTCGGTAGAGGAGAACTCGGGGTAAACGAAGCTGCCATCACGGCAATGATCTTGATGCTCACCTTCCAGCCCTCGGGAACTGGCTTCCTGCCCGACCGCTTCTTCGAAGCGCTGATTGGCGGCGGCACCGCACTGCTCGTCAACGCGCTGCTCCCTATCAATCCCGAGCGCATGGTCAGTACGGCCGCGCATCCGATCTTCGATGAGTCGGTCGCCGTGCTCGAAGAGACGGCCGCCGCCCTCGATGACGGTGACTTCGAGCGGGCGCAACATGCACTCATGAAAGCCCGAGCGATCGACGCGCGGGTGAGCAGCTTCAAAGAAGCGCTCACCGCCGGCCGCGAAACCGCAAGGATCGCTCCGCCTCGACGGCGAGCCCTGTGGCACCTCGAACTCTACGCCGCTGCAGCCGACCAGATAGATCTGATCGTCCGCCATGTGCGAATATTGGCTCGCAGCGCGCTCGGCGTGGTACGCACCAGCGATCCAGCCCCGGAACCACTCGCGGTAGCAGTACGCGACCTGGCTCGGGCGACAGAGGCTTTGGCCGCGTATCTCGAGGTACCCGAGAGTCCCGAGGAAGCACGCCGGCTCGCTCTCAAAGCTGCAGGGGGCGCCGCTGCGCTGCTCAGGGAGCGTGAAGACCTGGCAAAGGACCTGGCCACCAACGCGTTCATCGACGACATCTTCTCGGCAGCGTACGACCTTTTGCTGAGCACCGGCATGGACCCGGCGGCAGCCTTGCGAGCGCTCGAGGAGGCCGTGGGTCGCTCCCCAGAACCCGGCTAATCTACCGATGAGGCAGGCCGAAGACCTCTCGCTGGATGTGCCGGTGAAATGCTCGGAACTTGGTGGTGAGAGAGTCGGAAACGGAGATAGGGAGGGAGATAGGGAGGGAGGTTAGAATGGAAGAAACCACCGTAGCTTAGCGGAGAATTGTTCGGCGAGAGCCGGGCAACTACAATTCCACCTGCTGGGTATGGGGATCTGGGCAAAGGAGGCAAAGGCGTGTCAACCGGTGAACCCTTGACGACGAAGGATGGGTGGATCGACATCTCAGTGCGGCTGCGGAGCGGCATGGTCCACTGGCCCGACAACCCGCCGGTCCGGATAGAGCGAATGCTGGACATGGAGCACGGCGACGTAGCCAACGTCTCGAAGATCTCGATGGGATCGCACACCGGAACGCACATGGATGCTCCTCTCCACTTCCTTCAGGAGGGCGAAGGTCTCGACGAAATGCCGCTCACTGCTACCATCGGACGCGCGCGGGTGATCGAG
>JAWWQA010000245.1:0-8383 GCA_033854695.1 Rubrobacteraceae bacterium | reverse complement strand
CTTGCCGATGGCTCGAGCCATCGGCAAGCCGCTGTTAACCGAAGAGGGGTGGTATCCCGAACAAGAGCAGAAGTGGTCGCACCGGGACCAGCAGGAAGCTGATGGGCGAGATGCCCGGCAGGAACGTGAGAAGTACCAGCCCGAGCAATACATAAGGGCCGTATTGGTTCATGAAGTTCACGAAGCCATCTAGGGAACGTGGCAGGAACGGGAAGAGCACCTTCGCGCCGTCGAGCGGGGGGATGGGGATCAGGTTAAAGACAAAAAGGAGGGCGTTCACGAACGCCACTCCTAGTATAGGGTAAAGCAATAGCTTGCCCTGGAAAGGTTGCAGCCTTATCAGGACGGCGCAGAGCGCGACTATAGCCAGGTTCGCGGCGGGACCGGCGAACGCGACGGCCACCGACCCCCACTTGCCGCCCCGGAGCTTGGACGGTTCGACCGGGACCGGACGGCCCCAACCGAAACCTACCATCACGAGCATCAGGCTCCCGAGCACGTCCAGATGCGCCGCCGGGTTCAGTGTTACCCGCCCGTAACGGTAGGCTGTGTCGTCGCCCAACAGATAGGCCGAGGTGGCATGGGCCGCCTCGTGCAGCACGATACCGATGGCGAACCCGAGCAGCATCGCTACCGCTAAGGCCGGGTTCTGTTGGAAAATGGTGAGGAACATCACCCCTATATTACACTCGCGCGCCTGGAGGCGTGACGGAGAGGCTCTATCAGTTGGTCTGCGAGGCTGCCACCGAGACGTGGTTACCGGTGTCGGAGGTGTATTCGGCGAGCTGGGGTTTCAGAACTTTTCCAGAATCCGCCACGCTGCCGAGCTGGGTAATTCCGGCCGTCACGGGCGACTTGGGGCCAACCGCGCTGTCTATGCCTTGCACGAGAGAAACGGAGATCCTGATATCCGGGTTGTCGGCCGGTTTTATCTCTACGACGCTGGCGTTTTTCTGCAGCACGGGGTCTGGTCGTATGGCCGTCACTGTCCCACTCACCGGCGCATAAACTGCAGTTCCCGCCTTGGCCCCGACATCCAGGGCACCCGTGCGTGGGCCCTGCCGCCTGGCCGGGTCCATGAGATAGTATTGGATCTTCTCCGGCGCGGAGTCACCCATGAACAGCCTGAGTATGGAGTTCCCGGAGAGGTTATTGCCTCGCGGCGACATCTCGACGAGGCTATCGCCCTCCGGATGGTAGCCCAGCCCCGTAACGGCTTCGGGTCGGATGGGGCTGGAGATAGCGACTCCGGCGACCTCCGCCAGCACAGCATCCGGCCCCGCGTTATTCGGGTCTATCGGGAGCGTCCGTTCCTTCGCTCCCGAGGTCTGGACGAACGCTGCGAGGACGAGCCCTAGAATGCCAAGCAGAATCACGGAGCCGGCGAGCATCCGCCGACGCCGGTAGACACTTGTCTTCTTAGACTTGCGCGCAGCCCGGTGCGCGGCGGATCGCGTCGCGTCATCGTCGCGCCCGGTCGGCGGCCTTCGCCGGTTCGACGCCGCATAGGCGTTGGTCGGAATACTGGACCCAACATATTGGGCTCGTTGTATATTGCCCCCTCGCATACTGGGGTGGGATTATACATAAGGTGCGTCCGATGTGAAACGAGCGTTACCCTAACCCGAGGGGCTGGTATATTTTTGAGTACGTAGAGAATAACGCCGCTATCCGGTAAGCACTGGAGATAAGAGTGTCCGCGAAGAAGCTAATCGTCTCGACCTACCTACAGTATATTCTCATTGCCCTTGGCGTCCTACTCTTGTTTACCTTCGTCCGGCAGCTGGGTGGCGTCCTTCTGACGTTTTTGCTGGCGGGAATCCTGGCGTACGTGCTGAACCCGCTGGTCCGGCGGCTCGAAGCATGGCGGGTTCCCAGGGTGGTGGCGGTGATGGGGGTGTTCATGGCACTTGCCTTGGCAGTTCTAGTCGCACTCCTCGTGCTCATCATCCCCGCCGTGGGCCAGGTGCAGACCTTGATACAGAACCCGGCGATCCTGACGGACGGGTTTGCGAGGCTCCTTGGCTGGGCGCGGGCGCTACCCTACATAGGGGAGGAGATCGGCGCCATCGACCAGACGGTGCTCACGCAGTTCCTGCAGAACAACGCGCCCTCGGCCGGGCAGGTCTTCAACGGTGCTCTGGGCTTTATAGGCGGGGTCTTCGGTGTCTTCGGCGCGATACTCAACCTCTTGCTAATGCTCATCGTCTCCATATACCTCCTGCTTGATAGGGAGAGGATCTCGCACGCCGCGCTCAATGCGTTGCCGGTGACTATCCGGGACCACACCGTCGAGCTCTTCCACGCCGTCGAGAACACCCTCGTTACGTACCTCAAGACGCAGCTCTTACTGTGCGCGATCATGGGAGCCATAGGCTGGGCCATCGCCTACTTCACCTTCGGCAACTACGCCCTCCTGCTCGGAATCTGGGTCGGCCTCACGGAGATTATCCCCGTGCTCGGACCCTTTCTCGGAGCGATCCCGGCGGTCGTGGTAGCGCTTTTTTCGGGCGGCTTTCCGCAGGCTCTCCTGGTCGCGTTGCTCTTTCTCCTCGCCCAACAGCTTGAGGGGAACGTTTTGGTACCGAGGATCATGGGTAGCTCCGTTGGTGTGCATCCTTTATGGGTTCTCTTCGCCACCCTGGCCGCGACGGCTCTCTACGGTGTCGTCGGCGCCGTCTTTGCCGTCCCTATCGTCGCGATAATCACCGCAGTTTTTCGCTACCTGCGCGGAACGCTCGTCTTCGAGCGCTGGGACAAGGCCCCAGTCACGGAGGTAGTCATCGAAGAGGGGGAACCTGAACGTACGGCCCCCGATGAAGAACCCGCGGGTCTTCGAGGCCCCGCGGGGCGGGAAGGGTAGGCTGTCGTGGGTCTGCCGCACGGGGAACCGCGCCGGTCGTTCTCCTACAAGGAGACTTTCCGGCAGCTGATTAGACCTCTAGCTCGCGTTCTCTCAGCGCTGCGTGTCGGTCCGGATGCTTTGACCGCACTAGGGTGGGCACTATCGGTGGGCGCTGCGGTCCTCTTCGCGGTTGGTTACACAAAGACGGCCGGTGCCGTGATGCTTTTCGCGGGCCTCTTCGATGCCCTTGACGGCGCGGTCGCCCGCGAGTCGAACCGGATGAGCGCCTTCGGGGCCTTCCTTGACTCGACGCTTGACAGGCTCTCCGAGTCGGCGATATTCGTTGGCGTGATCTTCTTCTATGCCGCCTCCTCTAGGCCCTATGAAGCCCTCCTGGCAGGCGTCGCGATGACTTTCTCGCTCATGACCTCCTACACCCGCGCCCGTGCCGAAGGCCTCGGCTTGAAGTGCGAAGTCGGCCTCCTCGAACGCGCGGGTCGGGTGGTGATCCTCTCGCTCTTCTCCCTCACGGGGTTTTTGATCGTCGGCGTAAGCCTCGTCGCCGCCGGCGCCTTCGTAACCACCGCCCAGCGCATCCTTCACGTGCGCCGCCTGACGAAGACCTGAACTCTGATGCCCCGCAAGACTCTCCACAGCGCCACGCGCGACTACGAGGCGAAGATCTCTCATGAGGCCGCCCATCTGGTCCGTGGAACGGCAGATATCGGCCCAGAACCCTTCGGCGATCCCTTCTCGGGCATCCTGCTCGTCGCTGAACCGGCCACGGGAGCAACGGGCGCCAAAATGGTTGACGCCCTCCGCCGCAGCCTCGCTGCCGTAAAGCTCGAAAGAGCTTACGTTACCTGGTCCCACCCAAATCTTCTCGAAGAGATGCTCTCCCTCGAGCCTACAGCCCTCGTGGCGATTGGAGCCGCCGCTCGCGCTATAGACTCTCTTAACTACCCCCTGGCGAAGACGCAGTTCTCGGAAGCCACGGAAGGCTCCTGGTTCGCCTGGACGGAAGGTGCGTCCGGCCTCAGGCTCCCCGCCCTCGTCCCGGCCCTTAGCGACGCCGCTGCCAAACGACGCTTCTGGCAGGCCTTCCTGGCCATTCGCGCCCTCGCTCCAGATAGCTAACCGAGTACCTACTCCTGATCTTCCCGATCTTCAGCTACCCTTGGGTGTTGGACCCTGTGTCATCGACTTCGTCTTCCTGACGCTCTTCGTCGCCACAACCGATCTTTCGCCTACGCGTTACTCCTCCCGAATATCATCCCCTGTTAAGAAGCCCTTCTGCAGCGGCAGTACGCATAAATAAACACCGGCCAGCTTAAGTCAGCCTTACCAATATTAAGTTTTATTAAAAAAACATTTCGTCGAGGAAACAGGAATTCCCTTTATTTAAGCCAGGTTCCCGTTACCGAGGGTTTGTTCCCAAACAAAAACGGTATTGCACAAAATCGAGGACTTCTCTAAAGTGTCGGACTTAGGAGGGGGGGTTCGGACAAATCCCCCGTTAAAAACTCATATAAACGGTGGGAAGGAGCCCGAAGCTATGCCCCGACGGGTTAGCCCTGTAGTTCTTCTCAGTCTTACTATTGTTATCGTTCTCTCGTTCAGCCTTACGGCGGCTGCTACACCTGGTGACGATATTGTGCCGGAGGTCGCGACGCCCGAGCAGGGTACTGCTCAGGGGGAGAGTACTGGGCCTGATCAGGCCGGTCTGACGGAGGAGGTTGCCGTACCGCAGGATGTTGCGCTTGACGAGGGTGCTGCGCAGGAGAAGAGCTCCGCACCGGATCCAGTTGTTACACCGGATCCGGTCGTGGCACCGGATGAAGGTCTCACCTCTAACGAGGATGTTACTTCTAAGGAGGACACCACAACCGGGGAGGCCACACCCGAGGAGAGTACACAAGGTGTTGAGCCTGGGGCTGTGAAGACTGAGGAGGCGGGTAAGGAGTTCGGGGCGATGCTCTCGGATGCAGAGGTCGCTGACGCGACGCTCAAAAACGCGCTCGCCGAGGAAAGCCGGTTGGACAAAGAGGTAGCGAATACCAGGAGCGATCTCGCGGACGCCGAGGACACCCTCGGCCAGGCTCAGGGCGGTCTCAATGACCGGGCGTCGGAGATATACAAGCATGGTCAGGATGGCTTCTTGGGCGTTTTGCTCGGGGCCAAGGACTTTCGCCAGTTTGCGAACCTGTTGGGGTTCTGGGTACACGCACTCGAGCAAGATCAGCACGAGGTCCAGACGTGGCGCGATAGCAAGAACGAGCTCCAGCAGACGACGGACGAGCTCGAGGCGCAGCTCCAGAGCTGGGAGCAAACCCGTGAAGAGGCGTCTACCAAGAAGGAAGAGGCGCAGACCCGCGTACAGGAGGCCCAGGACTTCTTTGACGCGCTTGACAAACAGGCCCAGCAGGAGATCGAGAAACAGCAGGCCAGCGAGACCGAGCTTGCTCTGGACCATGCAGTGAAGTTGACACAGGGAGCCGCCCAGGGGAAGCCTGCGGAAGAAGCGCCAAAGCAAGACATGAGCGCTGGAGACGAGCAGGCTCCTCAGACGGCCGGAGCAGGAGCGCCGGACAGGACCCCGGAGGAGGAGCAGGGCCGCCAGGTTGAGGTTGCACAGGCCGTCGCTGACACGATCCATGAGTGGCCCGCCTTGAAGCAGGCCCGAGAAGCAGCTGGCGTGAACGCGGAGCAGCCGGCTGTGACGGACGGGGGAGCGACGGGAAATACGAACCAGAACCCCGCTGCCGAGCAGCTGGCCACTGCAGCGGAGAAGCAGGCGGAGGCCCAGGATCAGGCCAGGCAGGCTGCCGAGCAGGCTGCCAAGGAGAAGCAAGCCGCGGATGAAGCCAATCTGCGTGCGGCAGAGGCCGATAAGGCCAAGCTCGCTGCAGATCAGGCTGACGCAGCCAAGCAGGAAGCGGCTCGCAACGCTGCGGAAGGGGCCCAGCGCCAGGCCGGGCTTGCGGCAGAGCAAGCTGCCAAGGAGAAACAAGCCGCGACCGATCTCGCAATGCAGGCTAAGGAGAAATTAACCGCCGCGGATCAGGCAACCAACGGAGCGCAGCAGATTGCCGCGAACAACCCGCTCGCCCCTAAGCCTGGCTCCACTGGGATTAAACCCAACGGCACGTCCGGTTCGGGGAGCGCGGTGGACGGCCAGGCGAAGACCTGGCTAGGTGTGCCCTACGACTACACGCACATGGCAGGAGAGACGCGCAAGGCGGTGGACTGCTCCGCCTTTACGGCGGCAGTCTACCGGAAGTTTGGGATCATGCTGCCGGACTCGCCGAGCGGGCAGTTCGGTATGGGTACTCCCGTCGTTGGGCTTCCTAAGGCCGGTGACCTGGTCTTCTTTAGCGAGGATGGTAGCGGCGTTCCGACCCACGTTGGTATAGCCAACGGCGACGGAACGCTCACCCACGCCTCGAACTTTACGGGCGAAGTCAGCGTAACACCCATGAAGTACATCAAGGGCTACATAGGCGCGAGGAGATTGCTCTAGACTTCCGGGCCCCGGCATCCGATCGTCGTAAACAAAGAAGGGGAAGTCCGCATCTTCCGGGCCTCCCTTTTTCAGTGCACGTAGGATGCCGCGCCGATGGTACAATCCAGGCATGTTGCGGCGACGCCGGGTGGGGCGCCTAGACGGACCACACTATCGGGAAAGCCGCGACCGTCGGGAACTCTAGACGAGGAGCCCAGAGGTGAGCTTAGGGTTATTGCAGGTGGCCAGTTTCGGTTTCGTGATCGTCGCGTTCGCGGCGTTGTTGTTTGTGATCTTCCTTGTGGCCAGCGCGGTGCGCATAGTCAACGAGTACGAGCGGGGCGTTATCTTCAGGCTCGGTAGGGTACAGGGCCCAGCCAAAGGACCAGGCCTCTTCTTCCTCGTCCCAATACGTGACAGGATGGTCAAGATTGACCTTAGGACCGTCACCATGGACGTGCCGCCGCAGGACGTGATCACACGCGACAACGTGCCCGCTCGTGTCAACGCCGTCGTCTACTTCCGGGTTATGGACCCGAACAAGTCGATCGTGGAGGTCGAGAACTATGTCCTGGCGACTAGCCAGATCAGCCAGACTACCCTCAGAAGTGTCCTGGGCCAGAAGGACCTCGACGACCTCCTTACCAACCGAGAGGCTATAAACGAGGAGCTGCAGACGATAATCGACGAGCACACCGACCCCTGGGGTGTAAAGGTCAGCGTCGTGGAGGTCAAGGACGTGGAGATCCCGCAGCAGATGCAGCGGGCGATGGCACGCCAGGCCGAGAGCGAGCGGGAGAGGCGGGCGAAGATAATTGCTGCGGAGGGAGAATATCAAGCGTCGCAGCGCCTTCGCGAGGCTGCAGACCGTCTCGAAAGCCCCACCGCGCTGCAGCTCAGGCTCTTCCAGACGTTGGCTGAGATCTCCTCCGAGAACAGCTCTACGGTAATTCTTCCAGTCCCGCTGGACCTCTTCCGACCCTATCTTGGGGACCCGAACGGCTCTGGCGACGGTCATGCTCGGCAATCGCCGGTGGGGCAGCGCACAGAGGAAGAGGAGGCAGAGCGCCTCTACGAGGAGGCCGTCGGGGAGAGGCCTACCGGAGAAGAAACTATTTAGGCAGCAGCCCCATGGTCGCGGGGGCTCCTTTTACATTTATCGTCTTGGGTTAATACTGTTTATCCCTGGGTAGAGATACCTACGGAAACAGAGGGATGGGTTGCGCGGTCGACGCCTGAGGAGGCCGTCACGCCACAGTCTCTGAAGGCGAACCGACATGACTTGTGAAACTATGGAAGACAAAGAAAGCAAAGAGTACGGTTATTCCGAGCCTATAGTGCTGGAACTGCCGAGCAGCTCGGAGTACATCCTGCTCGCCCGGCTGGTCGTCTCCTGCGTGGGACAACTCGCTGAGTTCGAGCCCGAGGACATCTACGATATGAAGCTGGCCGTCACCGAGGCCGCTACCAACGTCATCCGGCATGCGGCGGTGGGCTCCTTCCACGTTGAGTACAGGGTCCTCCCCCGGGCGGTGGAGATCACCGTTGTCGATGAGGGTGGGGGCTTCGACGTTGCAGGGCTAACCGGCAAGCCCGGCGAGCACGGCGGCTTCGGCCTCGCGGTGATCCGCAGCCTCGTCGACGAGGTGGTCCTGGACTCGATCGCGGGCGGCGGCACGCGTCTGAGCATGATCAGGCGCGCAACCCCTCCGGCACAAACTCTCGAAGCCTAAATTACCGAAAAACATGGCCGTGTTCCCCGTTAACGGGTTGCGTAGTTTTAATACGGCAATATACTGGTGGCCGTGCTTAACAGCGTCCGCTAACACAACTCGGGGAGGACTTTGCTACAGCGGGTAAACACGGGCAACAAGTCTCTAGCTGACTATCGCAGCATTGTCCGGCGGGAGCTCTACGAAGAGCTACTAGACCTTTCGGAACGTTTGAAGGGCGTCCGGGTTTTGCACGTGAACGCCACGAGCTTCGGCGGGGGCGTTGCGGAGATCCTGTACACTCTGGTGCCGCTCATGCGCGAC
>JAWWQA010000244.1:0-6263 GCA_033854695.1 Rubrobacteraceae bacterium | reverse complement strand
GTCGAGCATCACGTCGCCGACAACGAGGCACTGGTGTCCCTTGAAGCCGCGTACGAGAGCGGCGAGTCCCTGTACGGCCGCGTCGCTCATGGCCTGATGCTCGCGGTACTGTGCATGGTATCCGGGGTGTCCACAGGCACTTCGAGGATGTGGCGGACCGCATCTGTGAAGTCCTCCGCACGGAAGTCGGGAGGCGCCGGGCTCGTCTCGGGGCCGACGAGTACGGTGCGGGCACCGGCCCGGCGACCGGCCTCGACGTCAGCCTCGATGTCACCTACCATCCAGGAGGCGGAGAGGTTCACACTGTGCTTGCGAGCGGCCCGACGGAGCATGCCTGGGGCGGGCTTGCGGCAGGTGCATTCGACCGCGTATGGTGGCACAACGCCCTCCGGATGGTGCGGGCAGTACTCCAGCCCGTCGAGCGCGGCCCCGTGCCGGTCGAGTATCCTCTGGAGCCGGTCGTGCATTCGGGCGACCGATACCTCGTCGAAGTAGCCGCGGGCTACCCCGGACTGGTTCGAAACCAGGACCAGCTTGTACCCGGCCTTGCGCAGCTCGAGAAGACCCTCGAGTACGCCGTCGAGGAGCTCGATCCCGTCCGGATCCGAGCCATAGTGACGGTTTACGATGAGGGTCCCGTCCCGGTCGAGAAAGACTGCCTTGTTCGGGAAGAGCGCCTCCTCGACTAGACCACAGATGGCGTGTGTGAGGACGAGATGCCCCGCCTGAACGGTCGCCGTGTCCGAGGCCTCGAATACTACCGGTATGTCCACGAGCGCCCCAAGTCGTCCGCCGGACTTTTCACCGAGGTAACCGATGGTAGCGAGACCTTTCTCTTTCGCGGTGAGGACGGCCCGAACGGTGTTCTCCGAGTTGCCGCTCGTCGAGATAGCGATGAGGACATCGCCCCGGTTACCAAGCGCGTCGACCTGGTGGGCGAAAGTGTAGTCGTAATCGTAGTCGTTGGCGACGGCGGTGAGGGTTGCGGGATTCTGGTGGAGGGCTAGCGCCGGCAGAGACGCCCGATCTCGTTCGAACTTGCCGACGAGCTCCGCGACGAGGTGCTGGGCCTCCATCGCCGAGCCACCGTTGCCGCAAGCGAGCACCTTGCCCCCCTGCTCGTAGCAGCCGATGACGAGTGCCGCCGCCTTCCCGGCAGACTCGGCGGGAAAGTCCGCAAGCATGCCGTGTGCCTTGCGCGCCCACTCCCCAGCCCGATTCGACGTGGAGCCGGCCCCGAATAAACCGCTCATCGGCTCGTTCCAGTCGTTCTCGCCGGGCTACGCATCTCGGACGGCCAGATTACGATAGGTGCGAGGCTCCTTAGCCCTGACGTAACGACAACAAGGCCCTGACGCTTCATCCGCGACAGCCAGGCTCGCCAAAAAACGATCACATGCCATACACGGTAGCTTTCGAGAGATCCTGCCCCAACCTGTTGAGCTGCAGGGAGACTTTTTTCGCCAAGCTGCTATAGCTGTCACCTCCAGGAGCGACGCTGAGGTAGTCGGACGTTCGGTCGTAGGTTTAATGTCATATAGAGAAGTTTTCCTCTCTTCCCCTCCTGCTAAACTTCTTCTAAAAATAATGGTTAGCAATCGGTAAAATAGAGGAGCGGAATCTTGAGTGGAGGTGGAGCATGGAGCGCGAGGCAGGCGGGCTTAAGGTCGAGGTAGTCCAGGGCGACATAGCAGGTCAGGGAGACGTGGAGGCGGTCGTAAACGCGGCCAACGCTGAGCTTGCGAGCGGGGGAGGGGTGGCTGGCGTAATCCACCGGGCTGCCGGTCCCGGCCTCTATGAAGAGTGTCGTCCTCTGGCCCCGATCCGTCCTGGAGAGGCTGTTATCACCGGTGGCCACGACCTCACTAACCACTACGTCATTCACACTTTAGGGCCGGTCTACGGGCGGGATCGTCCCGAGGCGGAGCTTCTAGCGAACTGCTACCGCAACTCCCTCGCGGTCGCCGAAGAAAACGGCATAGAGTCCATCGCCTTTCCCGCGATCTCAACCGGCATCTTCGGCTACCCTGTCGAAGACGCCGCGGAGGTAGCGCTGCGTACAGTAGTCGAAGAGGCGGACAGGCTCCAGAACGTGCGTCTTGTCCGGTTCGTGCTCTACAGCGAGGAAGATCTCAAGGTTCACGAGAGGGTGCTCTCCGGACTGGTAGACAGGTAGACAATTCGATCTTGCCTACCCCACAGCGTTTCGCGGCCCTAACCTACGCTCGGCGTTCATGCCGTCCATAATGTAGCGGAAGCCCTCGCCCTCGAGGCTGTGCGCCGGGACGCGGAGGTTTTCGAAGCGGAGCTCGTTGGTCTCGTTGTTCATCATTACCCTGCGTTGTTTGACGGTGAGGCCGTTACCCACGGCTTCGCGCAGTCGACGAGAAAGACCGAGAGGCCACGGGAGCGCTTCTCGACCTCTTCGAGGGGCGTGGTGCGAGCGATCAGGACCATGAGGTCCGAGTGTTGTACGCGGGAGATGTAGATCTTGCGCCCGTTGATGACGTAGTGGTCGCCTTCGCGTACCGCGCTCGTGGTCAGCCGGGTCGTGTCCGCGCCGGCATCGGACTCGGTGACGCCGAAAGCTTGCAGCCGGAGCTGGCCGCTCGCTATGGCCGAGGCCCATGCCCCCGTACTCTTTGGGGATGAGTGCCCCAAGGAGGCCCGACTCGGTCATGGCCCGGACAAAGGCCTCCGGGTTGCTTCTCGTCGAGGGCGCGCCAGTACTCCCCCGGGGAAGCTCACGCATACCTTCCGGATCGCCCTTTTGAGTCTCTCTTGGTTCTCCTCGTTCACAGGTGGATTACGTGTCTCCCAGTCTCGCGGCTAACTCGATTACCACCAATATAGCAGTCTTGTCCGAATCAATAGGGTCTTGTCCCGATCACCCACAACGCCCTGCAGGAGTAGTCTCGGTGGTGTGAGAGAAGCAATAAAAGGAGGGCAGATCCGAAAGGACCCGCCCTCGCAGAGAGCCCCGAATCTTTGGGCTAAAGAGCGTGGTTACTTAGCGGAGGACGCGGCGGATCAAGAACCCACCGGCCACCAGCCCCGCTCCCAAACCCACCGTGAGCAGCGAAATCAACTACTTAGCCGGACGCGGACGCGGCCTGGTTGACCTGCTGGTTGCACGTGGTCGTTTGCGACGGGCTTATCTCGAAGTTGCCGCTGTCATCAACCTCGACTTCGCCCAAGGAGGCGTACTGCAGGACGTTGGTGGAGTTCACCGAGTTACCGGTGATGGAGATGCCCTGTATGCCCTGACACGCATTGGAATTATCGCCTCCACCTGTGACGTTGAACGTCTGGCTGGAGTCTCCCCTCTCGACCTCCTGCTCGCTACGCTGGACGACCTGCGCTATGGCCGGCACGGCGGCGACGATCAGCATCGCCAGCAGCGCCGCCATCAACATCAACTTCCTCAACTTCTTCTCCTTTTTATTCGCGCTTTGTTCGCAATTCTGTTATCCAGACTGGGTTTCGACCAAACCATCACTGGCCCGATGGCTCTTCGTAGATTACTCTCAGGGTTCCTCCTGGCCCACCATCCCCGTTGGGGGACGAGTGGGATCTTGCCTTGCACTCGCATAGGTCCTGGCATTGTGCCGGGGCTCACGACGTTCCAGCGAGCGAGGAGGTCGATCCGGGAGCGAACCAGCTACCCTGGCCGCTCCAGTGGCAGGCGTAGGGCGGAATTCAGTTTGGGCAGCTCGCAAATAGTTAACAAAAGCTTGCCGTCTCGTCGCAGCAGGATCGGGCAGGAGACCAGGATACAGAGTAGCAGCAGGGCAAGGCCGCTGGGAGCTACCGCGATGCCGCCTGACAGGGAGAAAGAGCTTCCCGCCGGCGGCACGAACGGAGAGACCGGTTGCGGCGTGTCTCTCAAGGGGCTCTCCGGCGCGCTAGAAGAGGATCCGGGCTCTTCCGCAGGCTCGCTTACCGGCACACGATCGACCTCTACAACGGAGAATAGCTTTGCTAATGCCGTGTCGATCAAGCCCTCATCTTCCTCTGCCGCCTCCGACTGGAGGAGAGCCCCGCTCGTAAGGGTCTCGAAAGTGCTTGAGGCGGCGCTCCCCACGGTCTCTACCACGTTACTCATCGAATCTTCCAAACTCGGCGGGAGATAAAGTTCTTCCTCTCCCGAATCCGGAACGGTCGGTCCCGGCGGCGGAGCCTCGTTGGCGTACCACGAAAGCGGTTCGTTTTCCTCAAAAGCAACAGGTTCGAGCGTCGGTTCGGGTACAGGCTCGAGTGCCGGTGACGCAAGTTCGGGACCTGATTCGGGCGCCGGCGCCCGGTTGGCCGACAGCGCAGTGTCCCGCTCGGAACGTACAGGCAGCTCTTGTGTAGGCCCGGAGGTCGGCGCCGCGGGATCTGGACCGGAAGACGCCTTGGAATAGTACTGGCCGGACTGCCCGGGCACCGGCTCGGGTTGGACCACCAGCTCAGGTTTAGGTGCCGGTTCGGGCACGGACTTGACCGGTGATTTGAGCACGTGTCCGGGTGCCGGCGGTGCGGCTACATCGACCGGGGGTGCTTCTACCGGGGACGTCTGTACCGATAGTGTCTCTATGAGAGCCGTCTCTACATATGATGTCTTCACGGAGGGCGTCTCTTCGGGAGGATTCTTGATCGGGGAGGTCTCGACGGACGCCGGTTCGGCCACCGGCTGGGCAACTCCTCCGGTGGTTGCTGCCGTGGGCTGTTGTTGCGGCCGGGGGAGTTGCTGCGCTTGGGCTTCCCTGCCGGCGAAGATAAAGGCGAAGACGGACAAGATCAGCACCCCGACAAAAGGCAGGATCCGGTGTGACGGGTCGATCCAACCGGCAGCCTTGTGTGCCTGCCTGAGAGACAAAAGCCTTAGCGCTCCCAATCACTCCGGTGGAGGCCCGACCCCGAGAGGAGTAGGCAACCTCTACACGTTTACCCGCCGCAACCGCGACGCCACCATATCTACAATAAGTCTGCCACCAAGTATTGTAAGGGTCAATACTTTACCCGGTATATCTAGTGGTAAAGGCTAAATTTTGTACCTCTGGATATTGTCCCCGACAAGCGGCTGACCTCCGGCCCCTGCTGGCGTTACATCGAGGACTCTTGTATCGTCAGAACAGGGAAACGTTCAAGGAGGTTGCGGTGACCGAGAAGAATGCACCGGCAGAGCCACCGGCGGAGGTTTATAGGCGCTACCTGGAAGGGGGCGAGCTAGGATTCATGCGGTGCGGGGAGTGTGGGGCGGCCATCTTCTACCCGCGGGTGCTCTGCCCGGTCTGCGGGAGCGCCTCATTGGAGTGGCGGACCAGCAGTGGCCAGGGCGTCGTATACGCGACGACGGCCGTGTACCGGCGGGACGGCGAGCCCTACAACGTCGCCCTCGTGGAACTTGAAGAAGGCTTTCGAATGATGAGCCGGATCGAGGGTGTTGCCGCCGAGGAGGTGGAGGTCGGGATGGCCGTGAGCCTTCGGGTACTGGACGAAGTGGACGGGCCGGTCGCGGTCTTCGTGGCGGAGGAGAGATGAGCATACGAGGCAGGGCGGCCATCGTCGGGGTGGCTGAGTCCAATCTCGGGGAGGTCGGACCGGGCTTCACGCCCCTGGATCTGATCGGGCAGGCGACACTGCGCGCTCTGGACGATGCGGGTTTGAAAAAGGAGGACGTGGACGGCCTGTTCTCGGCCTCGGCCTATTATCATATGCCTACTCTGTCCGTCGGCGAGTACCTTGGCATCCGCCCCCGCTATAGCGACGCGACCAACATGGGCGGTAGCTCCTTCGTCTCCCACCTCTTCCACGCGGCGGTGGCAATAGACGCCGGTCTCTGCGAGGTCGCCCTCATAGCCTATGGCTCGACCCAGCGCTCCGCCGGGGGACGCCTCGTCTCGGGCTCCGAGACCCTTCCCTACGAGGCTCCATACAAACCCCGCTACCCGGTCAGCATGTATGCTCTGGCGGCCTCGCGTCACATGTATCAGTACGGAACAAAGCGCGAGCAGCTCGCCGAGGTCGCCGTCGCCGCCCGCGAGTGGGCCAAGCTAAACCCCAAAGCCTTTATGCGCGACGATCTCTCGGTCGAGGACGTGCTCTCTTCTCGTATGGTCTCCTCTCCTTTGAGCGTCCTGGACTGCTGCCTGGTGACGGACGGAGGTGGGGCTGTGCTCGTCACGAGCGCCGGGAGGGCCAGAGACCTTCGCAAACCCCCGGTCTACCTGCTCGGGGCGGGGGAAGCGCACTGGCACCGGAACATAAGCCAGATGCCT